>JAYVYV010000177.1:0-4181 GCA_043783985.1 Acidobacteriota bacterium
CAGTTGATCTGCTCGGCCTTGTTGTCCGGGTAAATCAGCTCGATGCACTGCCGCTTACCGCGCGTGTGCATGTGCGGCTGGAACGCCGTCAGCTTCCCGGCCTTGTTGAAGCGCGTGTAGCCGTCGCTGCGGACGTAGGTCGATCCGCCGGGGATGTCGAGCGGCTCGGTCGGCTGTCCCAGCTGCTTCGAGTAGACGACGTGCTTCGGCGTGTAGCCTTTCGGGTAGAGCACGATCCCGAGCTGCGACTGATCCGTGATCTCCTGGCCCACCGAGTGGTAGTGGAAGTCGAACTTGATCTTCGAGCCGGCGCGCAGCAGGCGGCCGGTTCCTTCGGGAAACAAATCGCCGTTCTTCCCGACGGCAAACTCGTTGAGGAACTCGCCCGACGTCTCGGCGTTGCTGTCGTCGCCGTTGCTGTCGCCGGTCATGTCCGGGTCCACCGCATAGGTGAGCAGGTGGTGGACGACGGCGGTCTTGCCCGGCTTGCTTTCGATCGCCTTGATGTAGCGATCCTCGGTGAGGCCGGTGTCGACGTAGTAGCTGCCCCACCAGTCGGCGGCCTCGGCCGGCACGACGTGCTTCGGCGAGGTGACGACGACGTCGGGCTTGCCGATGTGCCAGCGATCGGAGTCGTCGAACTCGCGCGGCTTCGGCATGTCGGCGGCGTTGCCCATCGGCGCGCCGGCGTCGACCCATTTCGCGATCAACGCGACCTCGTCGTCGCGCAGCGACGGATCGTTCTTGAAGCTCTGGATGCCGATGTGCGGGTCGATCCCCCACGGCGGCATCTGCCGGTCGGTGACGCGCTGCTTGATCGATCGCGCCCATGGCCGCACGTCCTGATACGTCATCAGCGACATCGGGGCCATCTGACCGGGCCGGTGGCAGCTCTGGCAGGACTTCTGGAAAATGGGCGCGATGTCTTTCGTGAAGGTTTGCGCGTCGGCGGCCGCGCCCGCCAGGGTGAGGAGGGTCGCGACAGCCAGTGTTTTCATCATATACAGCCTCCGCAGTAACATCTCCCGCGAATGATGCGCCGATTTCGGGGAATTTGGAAGGCCGAAGTTGGAATCCGGAATGCTGGCCTGGCTTCGTTGATCCTGCTGGGGGGGTGCCACCAGAAACAGCCCGATCCACCCCAACCCGTCGTCGTCTGGAAGCCGATCGGGAGCTGGTCGGGGCGTGGAGACAAGCAGACCGAGACGTTTACGAGCGACACGGGCGGATTTCGCGTGCACTGGGAAACCGCGAAGGAGGCGCCGGCGGGCGCCGGGCGGCTGCGGGTGGTGTTCCGCAGCGGCGACAGCGGACGCGAGATCATCGAGGCGATCGACGCGCGCGGCGCCGGCAGCGGCACCGAAGACGTCGGCGCCGAGCGCCCGCGCTGGTACTACCTCACGATCGAATCGGCCAACGTGGACTGGATCGTGTCGGTCGACGAGCGCATCGAGGGCACGAAGTAGCGCGGCGAGCGCAGTTGCCAAACGCCCCACGCAGGGCCGACCTGTGTGTCGGCCCAGGGGCGGACACACGGGTCCGCCCCGCACCGGGCTTTTGAAACCGCCTCTAGAATTTGGCCTGCATCCCCAGCCGGAACAGACGGCCCTGGAGAATCGTCGCCGGGCGATCGAGCGCGGCGCCAAACGTCTGCACCCGCGTCAGGACCACGCCGGTGTTGAGCGCGTTGTAGGCGTCGGCCTGCGCTTCGAGGGATGCCTTCCCCACGCGGAAGGTGCGCTTGAACCGGATGTCGAGCTGGTTCTGCCGGTCGAGCAGCTTCGCGCCCGGCGGGTCCAGCGGGATGATGACGGACGATTGTGTCAGCGTCGCGCCGGTCAGCCGGTTGAAGGTGGGCCGATCCACGGACCAGTTGATGCGCAGCGACGGATCTTCGGCGACGATGAGGCCATCGGGCGAGGCATTGCGCGCGTCGCCGTTGTAGCTCTGGAACGATCCGCTCACCTGCAGCGCCCACGGCAGCGTGTACGAACCACTGAGCTTGATCTGCACGTACTGCGGGATGTTCAACGCGGACTGATCGCAGAACCGCAGCAGGTTGGCGTCTTCCACCTCGCAGGTGTTGGCGACCTGATGGCCCACGCTCACGCCGCCGAACATCGTCAGCCCTCTCATGCGGGTGTTGACGTTCACGTCGACCCCGGAATACTTCCGGTAGTTCGACGAGGAGTTCTGGTCGAGGAGGTTGAGCGCGCTCGCCTTGGCCGGGTTCAGGTTGTAGATCGGGACCGTCTGGCCGTTGCCCCGCGGGTCCGGCACGTTGAACAGCGTGTAGTCCGACGGGTTGATCAACAGGTTGTCCGACCAGATCAAGTTGCCGTAGTCGCGCCGGAAGTAGCTGACGGTCACCGACGATCCCGGGATCAGCTCACGCTGAACGGAGATATTGGTTTCCACCTGGTTCGGACGCCGGATGCCCGGCGCCGGACGCTGGCTGGGCTTGACGCCGAAGCTCGACGCCAGCGTCGAGAAGTCGATCTCGCACCCCGCCGTGCGGTAGACGCAGGGGACGCGGGTGCCGTTGGGCAGATAGCCCAGGGTGCCCTGCGCGATATCGTCGCCGTTGAGATCGGTCCAGGTCAGCGTGCCGCTCGAATAGAAGTTCGGGTCGTACGTTTCGGCGAAGCCAGAGCTGTACGCACGCACGTACTTGCCGATGCCGAACTTGACCGCGGTCTTGCCGTTGCCCTGGATATCCCACGCGCCGCCGAAGCGTGGCGACACGTCGTTCCAGTTCGGCAGGTCGTCCACGGCGGGGAACGTCCGGAACGGCACGAACCGGCCCGGGGCGACGCTACGCTCGGGGGTCGACGAGTTGAAGTGTTCGAAGCGCACGCCGGGGTTGATCGTGAAGCGGCCCAGGGTCCACGAATCCTGGACGAAGATCCCCTGATCGGCGTTCATGTTCGCGCGCGAGTCCTGCGGGGTGTTGTGGATGATCACCTGAGCGGGAACGCCGCTGCGGTACAACTGGATGAGGTCCGTCGTCTCGCGCCGCTGACGCCAGAAGTAGCCGAACCCGTACTGGATCCCGGCCTTGAACGCGTGGGATCCGGTCACGTACGAGGCCGACGCCATGGCGAACTTGCGAATCGGCTCGCGGTAGTAAATGCCGCCGTCGTACGCGCCGTACGCCGTCTGGAGAATCGTGTCGCGTCGCGGGGTCACGTTGAGGGAATCGTCCTGCGGGGTGAGCGAGTAGCTTTCGTTGTTGATGGCAAAGCCGCTCTCCAGCAGCAGGCGGCTCGACACCGTGCTGGTCCACTTGACCTCGCTCGTGTAGTACTGCTTGGGCGCGCGGATGTCGGTGGCTTCGCCCGCGATGGCGTATCCGGCCGGGGCGGAATTCTCGTGACCGCGAAACTTCCGGATGCGATCGAGGTACGCCGCCACCTTGTTCTTCTGCCCGAGCTGCGTCGTCAGGCGCACCATGCCGCTCTTGAGATTGGCGTCGTCAATCGTCTGACTGCCGTTCTTGAAGAAGCTGTTGGCGATGTACTGATACACGCCCCAGTCGCGATAAGACGTGAAGAACCAGAGCCTGTCCTTCTTGATCGGCCCGCCTTCGGCCACGTTGAAGTCCCAGACCTTGTTCAGCGCGTCGGGGGCCGAAAGGCCCTGGGCGCGGGCATCCTTGGAGTTGTCGCTCTGAAAGCCGCTGTTGGCGGCCGAAAAGAACGCGGTGCCTTTGAACAGGTTGCCGCCGTCTTTCGGAATCATGTTGGCGCGCACACCACCGGCCGACACCTCGGCGTTGATCGCGCTGGTCTGATAGCTGATTTCCTCGAACATCATGTCGTTGAAGTAGCTCTGGACGCTGCCGTCGCCCTCGATGCCGTTGAGGATCATGCCGTCCACCTGGAAGGTGGTGTCGCGGCCGTCGGATCCGTGCACGGTGAGATCGCGGTTCTGCATCCCGGACATGCCGCCCACGTCGGGCAGCGCGAGCCGCGCTCCGGGCAGCAGGGCGCCGAGCGACGGGATGCTGCGGCCGGTGGGCACGGAATCCAGCACCTGCCGATTGAGCACCACCTGCTGCACGGCGCTCTGGACGTCAACGACCGGCGAGGCGCCCGACACCGTGACGGTTTCCTCGAGCGCGCCGACCCGCAGGTCCGCGTTGATCGTCGCGGTGAAATTGCTCGGCAACTCGACGGCAT
>JAYVYV010000178.1:0-4178 GCA_043783985.1 Acidobacteriota bacterium
GCACGGGTGGACTCGAACCACCGACCTCCTGCGTGTCAAGCAGGCGCTCTAACCTCTGAGCTACGCGCCTACATCTCGAAAATACAGATTTAGACGAACAGTCAGTATAGCAGAATCAGGCCGCTTTCTTCTCAGAAAGCCGCTCGATCGCCTTCTCGAGGATCGGATCGGTAGTCGGCGCCGGAGCCCCGAATTCGATGTCCGGATCGTCGACCACGACCGTCGGTTGAAGCCCCTTTTCGTGCAGCGGATCGCCCTTCGGCGTGAGGTAGCGGCTGGTCGACAGCCACAGGCCGGCCCCATCGGGCAGGCGCACCAGCTTCTGCGACGCGGCGCGCCCGATGGTGTGCTCGCCGATGAGATCGGCCCGGTTGTTGCCCAGCAGCGCCGACGCGAAGATCTCGGACGCCCCCGACGTCCCGGTGTCAACGAGCACGACGGTCGGGAGGCCGATCGCACCGTCGCCGGCCGCAGCGGCGATCGTCTCGCGCGCGCCGCCCTTCGCCTCGCGGATCGCCAGCGTCCCGGCGGCGACGAACAGCCGCGCGATGGCGAGCCCATCGTCGATCGTGCCGCTGGAGGCACGCCGGACGTCGACCACGAGCTTGGCTGCGCCGCTCCTGGTCAGTTCGGCGATTTGCGCCTTCATCTGGGCCGCGGTGGCCGGGCCGATGGCCGCGACGCGAACGTAGCCGATCCCGGCGCCGGCCATCCGGCCGCTGACCACCGACGCCGGTTCCGCTTCGCGCGTCAGCTCGACGACGTGCGGGTCGTTCGCGTTGCCGCGGATCACGGTGACCGAGACTTTCGAGCCGGGCGCGCCGCGCAGGACGCGCGTGCCCTCCCAGACGGACATGTCGCGCGTCGGCCTGTCGTTGATCGCGCGGATGTAGTCGCCGGTGCGCAGGCCCGCTTTCGACGCCGGCGAGTTGTCGCGCGGCGCGATCACGCGGAGGTAGTACTGCCGCGTGAGCTCGAGCCCCACGCCGCCCGGGGGAAGCGGCGCGCCGCTGTCGACCTGCTTCACCTGGGCCGCGGTGAGGTACGCGCTGTCGGCGTCCAGCGAGTCGGCGAGGCCGTGCATCGCGCCGCGCATCACCTTGTCGATGTCGGCATCTTCGACGTAGTTGCTCGAGATCAGGCTCACCACGTCGTCGAAAATCTTGAGGTGCTGATACGTGTCCTCCCGCGCCATCACCCTGCCGAGGAAACCGCCGACGATCGCAAAGGCGATCAGGGGCGCGGAGATGGACATCACCAGGACGCGGGTGCGGGAACTCATAGCGCCTCGGGTTCAGGGTTCATGGTTCAGCGTTTCTTCAACCATTGTACGGGATCGACCGGGCGACCGTCGACGCGGAGCTCGAAGTAAATGCCGTCCGAGCCAGACGGGATGGGTCCGGCGGTGCCGACCGCCTGCCCGTGATCGACCCGCGCGCCTTTTTTGACGGCGATCTCGAGCAAATCGCCGTACAGGCTGAACGCCTGGGCGCCGTGGTCGACGATGACCAGATTCCCGAATCCGGCAAAGGCGCCGGCAAACGCGATGGTGCCCTCGTGGACGGCGACGGCGTGGGCGCCTTCCGGCGCGGCGATCTCGATGCCGTTGGCGGCCGATCCCCGGCCGAAGCGCCGGCTGACGGCCCCGTCGACCGGCCATTCGAGGACGCCGCGGAACAGGCGGAGCGGCAGCCGCGCCGCCTCGGCGGCCGGCGCCCCAGTCGCGAGATCGCGCAGCGTCGTTTGCAGCTTCTGCTGCGCGTTCTGCAACTCGCTGGAGAGCTGAGCGTTCAGGTCGCGTTTCCTGTCGATGTCGCGGATCAGGTCGGCGCGGGCCTGCGCGGCGCGTTGCGCGTCCGCCTGCGCCTTTTCGGCGGAGGCGCGCAGGGCAATGAACTCCGCGCGGCGGGCTTCGAGCGCCGTGCGCGCCTTCTTGAGCTCGGCGATCGTCTGCGCGTGCGTCGCGACGCGGTCGCGATCGAGCTGGGCCAGCACGGCCACCGTGCGCGTCGACCGGCCGAGCCGCCGCAGGTCCGGCGTCGAGAGCAACAGCCGGAGATACCGCGCCCGGCCCAGCTTGTAGACTTCGACCAGCCGCTGCTGCAGCTCGGGGAGCTCGGCGCGCGACGAGGCCTGCAGCGCCGCCATTCGCGCGGCCGTTTCGTCGAGCTCGATCTGGAGCTTGGCGGCCTCCGCCTTGACGCGATTGAGCTCCTCCGACTTGAGCTGGCGTTCGATCTCGAACTTGCGGAGGTCGCCGAGCAGCGTGCGCTCCTCGGACGCGAGACGATCGGCTTCACGCTGAAGGGCCTGCAGGCGTTCGGTCGCGCGCCGGGCGAGCGCCTCGGTCCGGGCGCGCTCGGCCGGCACCTGCGCCGCGACGGCGGAGACGAGGAACGCAAAGGCCGCAAAGGCCGCAAAAAAAAAGCCTTGGCTTTGCGGGCTTCGCGCGCTTTGCGTTCTCATCTTAGAAGATCGGTTTTCCATCGATATCCGACGGTATCGGCACGCCGAAGTACTTCAACACCGTCGGCGCGATGTCCATGATGTCCGCCTGGCCGGCGGCCAGCGGGCGGCTGGAGATCAGCGTCCCCGACGTCTGTTTGTAGTCGAACGATCCGTGGTCCCCCGACCACTTCTTCATGTTGGGATAGACGATCCCCGGCGGCGACCCGCCGAGCGAGGTCTGCCACGAGACGCGGTAGCCCTCGGCGAAGCCGACCTGCAGCTCCGACGCGTTCTGCAGGAACGGGCCCTTGTAGATGTCGTCGCGCTTGTAGACCGCGTCGACGATGCGCGCCCTGGTTTTCGGATCGGTCAGCTCGAGCAGCCGGCCGGCCAGCGCGTCCTGGACGGCGGCGGAATCGGCGGCGGCGACACTGCCCTGTCCTTCGCGTCCCTGGAGGTTGACGTAAATCTGGCCGAGCCCCATCGAGTAGGCGCGGGTGTGGGGCCAGTCGACGTTCTCCCAGAACGTGCCGCCCCCGCCGAACAGGTCCTGCAGCTTCTTTTCGCCGGGCTGCTGACCCTGGATCGCCATGAACCCTTCCTGCACGAGCCAGGTATTGAGGTTCACCGACTGGCGGAACGAGTGGAAGCCGTGATCGGAGACGATGAGGATGGGCGTCGTCTCGTCGACGCGCGCCATCACCTCGCCGATGAAGTCGTCGCACTTCCGGTAGACGCGCTCGATCGAATCGCCGTATTTCGCGGCGAGCGCCTTGTCGTACATCGGGTGGGTCGGATCGATGAGGCGCCACATCATGTGCTGCACGCGATCGGTCGATTCGATGACGCCGACGAGCAGGTCCCACTGTTTGGTGTCGATCCGCTGGAGGATCACCTGCGCGCGGTCGTCGAACGCACGGTAGAGATCGTCCATGAAGACTTTCTCGTCGATGCGGTCCTCGTTGAGCGGCCACGTCGCCTCCGCCCAGCCGAGCGTGCGGTAGGGACCGAGCCGCTCGTAGATGTCGGCGGAGAGCGACGCCGGCGACGACATCGCCGCCGGCGGGTTGTCGGGCCGCCAGTTGACCGGCGAGATGTAGAGCTGCAGCTCGGAGCCGGCGCCGATCAAGTAGAGCTGCGCCATCCCGTGGACGCGGATGAGCAGGTTGATGTTGAAGTCGAGGTTGATCCACTTGCTCCATTGGCGTTCGGCCAGGTGGATCGTGCTATCGCCGATGTTGACCGTGGCCGACTTGGCGGCCTTGTTCCAGTGAACGGTGACCGGGAGCCGCACATCCTCGCGCGCCTCGAGCCCGGCGATCTTCATCTTGTCGGAGTCGGAAGGCCCCGCCAGCGGCGAGTTGGCCCGGATCTCGCGAAGCTGTTGCTTGACGATGGGGTTCGGCGGGCCGACCAGCTCGGTTTGCGCGACGTCGCCGTCGAACACGAGCCGCTTCAGGATGCCGCCCATCTCGGTATTGCCCTCTTCGTAGCGGCTGAGATCGGTGGCGTAGTACGAAAACGTTCCCATCGTCCCCCTGATGTCGGGGAGCGGAAGGCCGGACAGCAGCTGTCCGTTGGCCACCTCCTCGGGCGGGAACGTCACCGGCACGGTCAGCATGTCGGAGCGGACGCCGGCCTGGCCCGCCGTCACCCAGAATGACGTCCCGCCGCGGATGGAGGTCAGCCTGGGTTTCGCAATCGGGATGTAGTTGAACAGGAACTTCGCC
>JAYVYV010000179.1:0-4173 GCA_043783985.1 Acidobacteriota bacterium
CGGACCGAGGCGCGCGTGACGAAGAATCCGCTGCAAGGGAACCAGGAGGCCATTCGTGACGGGGGCACGAAGTTCCGATCACGATGCTCGGGCTGCCACGGACCGGACGCGCGCGGATACATCGGTCCCGACATCACCGGGCTGTCGGCAGCCGGCTACACCGACGAGCGGATGTTCGGGATCGTTCGCCGGGGCGTGCCCGGCACCGACATGACGCCCGCCGACCCGCTGCGCGTGTCGGACCGCGAGATCTGGCAGATGCTGGCGTATCTGGACACGCTGAGGGCGGCCCCGGCCACGCCGGCGTCCGGCGACGCGCAAAACGGCGAGCGGATCTTCCGCGCCAACTGCAGCGGTTGTCACATGGTCAACGGCCGCGGCGGGCAATTGGGCCCGGATCTGTCGCGGGTCGGATCGGGGCGGTCGCGTCCCGCCCTGCTGAACAAGGTGCGCGCCACGAGCGACACCGTCCGGCCGGGATATGAAGGGGTGACGGTCGTCACGCGCGACGGCCAGCGCATTCGCGGCGTGAAGAAGAACGAAGACGAGTTCTCGATTCAGATCATCGACATGCGCGAGCGCCTTCAGGGGTTTCTGAAAGCGAACGTGAGCGAGATCCTGAATGAGCCGCGGACCGTGATGCCGGCCTACGGCGCCGATCAGCTGAACGATCGCGCGCTCGATGATCTACTGCAGTATCTGGGCACTCTGCGCCGAACGGACGCGGAGCGTCGTTGAGGAGGGCTTATGCGCGCACACATGACTCGCACGTTATCGCTGACGGCTGTGCTCGTCGCCGCGGGCACGTGGTCCCTCGTCGCACAACAGACCGGCGCGCCGCGCGTGACCGCGCAGGATTTGCGAGACGGCCTGAAGGACGCGACACGCTGGCTCACCTACTCGGGTGACTACACGAATCAGCGCCACAGTCCGCTGACCCAGATCACGCCGGGGAACGTGCACCGGCTCACGCCGCAGTGGGCCTTCCAGACCGAGACATTGGGAAAATTCGAGACCTCACCGCTCGTCGTGGACGGGGTCATCTATCTCACGGGCCCGCTCGACACCGGCTGGGCGCTCGACGCGCGGACCGGGCGCCAGCTGTGGCGCTACCGCCGTGAACTGCCCGGCAACCTGATCGCCTGCTGCGGGCTGGTCAACCGCGGATACGGCGTGCTCGGCGATCGCCTGTTCAAGACCACGCTCGATGCGCACGTCGTGGCGTACAGCATGAAGACCGGCGTGGCGATCTGGGACACGGTCATGGAGGAGTACCGGAACGGCTACAGCGCGACCGCCGCGCCGCTCGTCGTGAAGGACAAGGTCGTCGTGGGGATGGCCGGCGCCGAATACGGCGTTCGCGGCTTCATCGATGCGTACGACGCGCAAACGGGGAAGCGGAGCTGGCGGTTCTTCACGACGGCGGGACCGGACGATCCGGGCCACCGCACGTGGCGGGGCATGGACCCGAAGGCGTGGGAGAAAGGTGGGGGATCGACCTGGGCGACCGGTGCGTACGATCCGGATCTGAACCTGGTGTACTGGGGCACCGGCAACGCCGGACCGGACTATGACGGGAGCGCCCGTGAAGGCGACAACCTGTACACCGCGTCCATCGTGGCGCTCGACGCCGACACGGGCCGGCTGAGGTGGCACTATCAGTTCACGCCACACGATGTGTGGGACTGGGACTCGACCCAGAATCCCGTTCTGGCCGACCTGACGATCGCCGGTCAGCCGCGCAAGGTCGTGATGTTCGCGAACCGCAACGGCTTCTTCTACCTCCTCGACCGCGCCGACGGCACGCTGATCCGGGGGAAGCCGTTCATCGAGACGAGCTGGGCGAAAGAGATTCGCGCCGATGGCCGCCCCATGCTCCTCCCCAACATCATCCCGAGCGAAGAGGGGACGCGTGTGTGCCCCGATCAGAGCGGCGGCACCAACTGGATGCCGCCGTCGTTCGACAAGTCCCTTGGGCTCTTGTTCGTCACGGCGCGCGAATCCTGCGGCATCTTCTACACCTGGAAAGACGACTACAACCCCGGCGACAGCTATCGTGGCGGCGCGGTGCAGCGGATCGCCGGCGATCGTCAGTACAGCGCCTTGCGCGCGATCGACGTGGCGAGCGGCGAGCGGCGCTGGGACTTTCCGTACGCGAGCCAATCGTGGGCCGGTGTGCTGTCGACCGCCTCGGGCCTCGTGTTCGCCGGCGCCTCGGGCAACTTCATGGCGTTCGACGCGCGCACGGGTAAGAATCTCTGGCATTTCCAGACGGGATCCGCTCTGTACGCGGGGGCGATCACCTACATGGTCGATGGCCGCCAGTACGTCCTGCTGCCATCCGGCACCACGCTGACGGCCTACGCGCTGCCGGCTGTTTCCAATTGACCGAATGGGCAGACTCTGTCGAGCGTCGCACCATAAGTCTGAAGTTTGAAGTCTGAAATCTGAAGTCCGAAATCTGAAATGGAGAAGGTCGAGGCGCGGGGCGCGGCGCTTCCGCGCGAGCTGGGTCTCACCGATCTCGCCCTCACGCAGGTGCTCTTTGTCGTCGGTCTGCCGTGGGTGGGCGTGGCGGCGAAGCTGGGGCCGTCGCACGTCATCTTCTGGCTGATCGCGATGGCCCTCTTCTACATCCCGTCGGCCGTCGTCGTCATCCACCTCAATCGGATCATGCCGCTCGAGGGCGGCGTGTATCAGTGGGCGAAGCTCGGGTTCAACGAGCTCACAGGATTTCTCGTAGCCTGGAACCTGTGGCTCTTCGCGATACTCAACACCTCGGAGATCGGCCTCCAGATCACTCAGTACTTCACCTACGTCTTCGGGCCCGACGTCGAGCGGCTGACCGGGAACACGTGGGTCATCATGCTCGTCAGCGCCCTCATGTTGTCCGCGCTGGTGCTGCTGGCGATCCGCGGTCTCAGCGTCGGCAAGTGGCTGCACAAGGCCGGCGGCGCGCTCATGCTCGGCACGTTCGCGATGCTGCTGCTCGTGCCGTGGTTGAACGTCGCGACAGGCGCGCTGCCGGCGTTCCACCCGCTCGCGACGGCGGCGCCAGTCGTTTCGATCATGAGCCTCAACCTTCTCGGGAAGATGGGATTCGGCGCGCTCGGCGGTTTCGAGTATGTCGCGATTCACGCCGGCGAGTGCCGCAACCCCGTGAGGACGATCTCCCGGTCGGTCGTCGTGGCCGCGCCGGTGATCGCGGCGATGTTCATCTTCGGGACGAGCTCCGTGCTGGCGCTCGTGCCCCTGGACCAGATCGATCTCATCGCACCCATTCCGCAGGTCCTGAGCCGGGGCTTCAGCGCGCTCGGGTCGGCGGTGCCGATTGCGACGACGACGATTCTGGTGCTGCTGGCGGTCCGGATCGCGCAGGCGAGCGTGATGTTCACGGGCAACACGCGCCTGCCGATGGTCGCCGGCTGGGACGGACTGCTGCCGGAATGGTTTTCGCGGCTGCATGGCCGTCACCGCACGCCGGCCAACTCGATCGTGTTCGTCGGGGCGATCACGTTCGCCTTCAGTGTCATCGGGCTCATCGGCGTCGGCAAGCAGGAGGCGTTTCAACTGCTGTGGAACGCGTCCGCGATTTTCTATGCGCTGACGTATCTGGTGATGTTTGCGATCCCGGTCGTGGGCCTGTGGGGTCGAACGCCGGCCGCACCGCTCTGGCTCAAAGCGTGCGCGCTCTCGGGCTTTCTGATGACACTGCTGTTCGTGGTCCTGGCGATTGTGCCGATCGTGCAGGTGGAGAGCCGGCTGATGTTCGCCGTGAAGTTGTCGGGGCTGATCCTGATCGCCAACGCGGTCGGCGTGGCGATCTTTTCTTCTATTCCTTCGCGTCCACGCGGTCCGGATGTGCGAGCAGCCAGTCGGTGATCGCGGAAACGACGGCGTCGACGTCCCTCACGTCCTTCGAGAGAATGCCGTGGAGTTCCGACGCGATCTTGTCGGCGACGACGACACGACTGATGAGACCGGGACTCATCGTGGAGAGACGCCAAGGAGCGCCTGACGTTGGCGTTCGAACGGGAGCAAGTCTCCCGCTGGGCGCAGGACGTACAGGTCGAAGACGTCAGTCTCGGCGGGTTCCCGGCAGAAGATTCGCTCACCGCGCACAATCTCGAGGGCGAGAAACGCGGCCGCGCGCCCCGCGTCCACGAGGTCGAC
>JAYVYV010000180.1:0-11207 GCA_043783985.1 Acidobacteriota bacterium
GCGGAAAAAGGCGCGCACCTCGTCGAGCTTCGCCGCCTGGAGATCCGCGATGTCGCCGATCGTCGTCCAGTGATACGGATGATCGGGCGGAAACAGCGCCGCAAGCAGCGCCATCGGCGCCAGGCCGTAGGGGCGGTTCTCGTAATTCTGCCGGCGTTCGTTCAGCACGACGTCGCGCTGGTTGGTGAACTTGGCCTCCGTGAGCGCGGGCAGCAGGTAGCCCATGCGGTCCGATTCCATCCAGAGCGCGAGCTCGAGCGCGCCGGCCGGCACCACTTCCCAGTAGTTGGTCCGATCGGCGTTGGTCGATCCGTTCAGCGTCGCGCCCGCGCCCTGCAGCGGCTGGAAGAACCCGTGGTCGTGATGCTGCGAGCCCTCGAACATCAGGTGCTCGAACAGGTGCGCGAAGCCGGTGTGGCCGGGCTGCTCGTTCTTCGATCCGACGTGATACCAGAGGTTCACGGCGACGATCGGGCAGGCGTGATCCTCGTGGAGCAGGACGTCGAGTCCATTCGCGAGCGTGTGCCTGGTGAAGGGAATGTTCACCGGAAGCTGCCGCAGCTGAGCATGCTCTTGCCGTAGTAGGGGTTGTCGATCGCGCTGGCGGTCTGCAGCCACGGTTTGTGGACCATCGGGCAGACCGCCACCCGGACGCCCTCGGGCGCCTTCAGCTTGAGCCCGGTCATGTAGGCATCGATCGCTTCGCTGAGCGTGCCGAACTTCTCGCGCGCGTCGTCGATCCCGGCCGCCGAGGCGAGCTGCACCGCGGCCGTGTCGATTTTCATGGCCGGCGCTCCGAGCGCGGCTGCCGCCGTCGCGACATCACCGGCGTTCGCCTTGACCCCGTCCGTCGTGTCGTCGGAGAGGGCCGCCTGAATCTTGAGGTACGGATCCACCACCGCGCGGCTCATCTCGGTGCCGCCCTTCGGTGTCTTGTCTGCGGCCGGCGCCGGCGCGCAGGATGTCGCCGCGACCGCAAGAACCAGTCCTAATCCCTGAGCCGTGAGACCTGAGCGTCTTGTCATTTGACCACCGTGAGCTGAATCGTGGGGCGGTTGTAGCTGGCGATCGAGACCTGCGCGGCCGTCCGTTCCGCCGCGGCCATGAACGCGTGTCCCGACGGCGATTCCGGCTCGCTGATCATCAGCGGGACGCCGGCGTCGCTGCCTTCGCGGATCGGCTGGTAGATCGGGATGCGCCCGAGGAACGGGATGCCGAAGTCGGTCGCCATCTGCTCGCCGCCGCCGTGGCCGAAGATGTCCGCCTCGTGGTGGCAGGCGCCGCATACGAAGTAACTCATGTTCTCGATGATGCCGAGCGGCGGGATGTTCAGCTTCTTGTACATCGCGATCGCCCGCCGCGTGTCGGCCAGCGACACCTGCTGCGGCGTCGTCACGACGATCGCGCCGGCGACCGGCACGGTCTGGCTGAGGCTCAGCGCGACGTCGCCGGTGCCAGGCGGGAGATCGACGATCAGGTAGTCGAGGTCCGTCCACGCGACCTCGCGGAAGAACTGCTGCAGCGCGCCGTGCAGCATCGGGCCGCGCCAGATGATCGGCGCGTCGTCTCCCGTGAGGAAGCCCATGGAGATGACCTGCAGGCCGAACTTTTCCGCGGGGACGATTTTCTTGCCGTCGGTCGTCAGCTGCGTCTTCATGCCGAGCATGATCGGCACGTTCGGTCCGTAGATGTCGGCGTCGATGATGCCGACTCGGCCGCCGCACTTGGCGAGCGCGATCGCGAGGTTCACCGCCACGGTCGTCTTGCCGACGCCGCCCTTCCCGGCCCCGACGGCGATCACGTTCTTCACGCCGGGCACCGCCTGCCTGGCGCCGTCGGACCCGACCGCCTCGCGCACGCGCGCGCTCATCCGCACGTCGACGCTGCTGACGCCGGGCACCTGCATCACCGCGGCGCGGGCCTGATCGCGCAGCTGGTCCTTGACCGGACACGCGGGCGTCGTCAGCTCGATCGTGAAGGCGACGCGGCCGCCGTCGATCGTCAGCTCCTTGATGAATCCGAGGCTTACGATGTCGCGCTGGAGATCGGGATCGCGAACGACCTTCAGCGCCGCCAGAATGGAGCCCTGCTCAACTTGCATGTCTTCAAGAATATCGTACACTTGCCCCGCATGGCGGACGTCGAAGCCTCACCGAACCGCGGCGTCATGATCGTCCTGGCCTACCTCTGGCCTCTCGCCCTGGTTCCGCTGCTCCTCGAAAAACACGATCCCGAGCTGCAGTGGCACGCCAGGCACGGGCTCCTGCTGATGATCGCGGAGCTGCTCGTGCTCTTCGCGTACATCGCGGCGACGAGCGTCGTCAGCCTGGCGGCGCTCGGGCTCGGCTGCGTGCTCAGCATCCTGCTGGTGTTCGGATGGATCGGCATCCTCGCGCTGCACGTCGTCGCGATCCTGAAAGGCGTGGCCGGCACGCGTCTCATCGTTCCTGGGTTGAGCCATTACGCGGACCGTTTCTAGCGCGATCGCGCTGACCCTCGTGTGTCTGCTTGCGTGGAACGCGCAGACGCTGGCGCTGGGCGCCATTCACGTCTATCAGCGCGCGCTCGCGGGTCCGGCGGCGCGCATCGGCCTGCGCTGCCGGTTCACGCCAACGTGCAGCCGCTACACGGAAACGGTGATCGCGCGCGACGGAGCCGTCCGTGGCGGACTTCTGGCGATCGGACGGATCGTGCGGTGTGGCCCGTGGACGGCGCAAGGGACGCGCGATGATCCCTGACATTGCGGATTGGATTGCGGATTCATCTGCGGATTCAATGGCCGTTAATCCTCAATCCAATCCGCAATCCTCAATCCGCGATCCTCGATGAGAAGAGCGCTTTCCCCTTCTCGTTCAACAGCACGTACAGCGCGTAGGCGCCAAGCGCCGTGCCGTAGGGAAGCAGCAGCAGATCGATCGACCCGAGCATCAGCGCGGCGAGGCGCGACCACGGCGTGCGGCGCCGCAGCGGGACGCCGACGATGACGTGCGCGGCGCCCCAGAGGATGGCGATGAACGCCAGCGCGGTGAACGCCGCAGCGGTGATGCCGGCCACGACGTGATCGCCGCCGCCGCGGCTGGGAGACGCGATGAGCGCGACCGCGGCCAGGCCGAGCGCCAGCGTCGAGACGCCGACCGCGACGGTCAGCAGTCCCCACACGATGAACAGGCTGCCGAGGAAATCGGCGTGCGACTTCACGGCAGGAATTTCAGGTTTGAGCGTGCAGATTTCAGATTACGTCGCCGACGAACGGATCGCGACGCGCAGCTCCACGCGGATCGACGCGGCGTCGGGCGACTTCAGGCGGAAGCGGACGCAGGCGCCGTCGGCGACGCGCGGCGGCACCGAGACGCGCAGCGCCTGGTGAAACAGCGACTCCCCCGTGCCTCGGCACAGGGCGCACGGCTCGGTCCAGGTTTCGCCGCGGCCGCCGCAGTTGGGACAGGTGATCCGCACGGGGACGTTCAGCGACACGACGTGGCCGGCCAACGCCTCGCGCTGCGAGAGCGAGACCTCGGCGCGCAGGACGTCGGCGTCCACAGGCTCGCCGAGGAAGGCGTCGCGCATGCGATCGACCACGTTCCCGACCGACGGGAAGTCGATGGCGATCTCGTCCTCGAAGCACTCGTGCGTCATCGGCGGCATCAACGTCTCGCTAACGATAGAAGTCGATCACAGGCTTGTCAAGACGACCCGCCGGTGCTAGCGTCTATTCACAGACGCGGATCCACGATTTACACAGAACAAGAATCATGCCCGCGAGCCGAGAATGCCCGCTGTGCGGCGGCACGATGAAAGTCAAGGAGACTCAGACCGTCACGCGCGTGCCGGGCAATCCGAGTGCCACCACCCGGACCTCATCGGAATGGGTGTGCCCCGACTGCGACTACTTTGAAGAAGCCGAAGAGGAAAGCAGCAGATGAAAGACCGGGCGCGCCGCGTCTAGCGCGCGCCGATCGTCAGCAGAACTTCTTTGCGGAGCGTATCCTCGAACTCTTCGAACTTGAGCGCGGACTCGCACTCGTCGCACAACACTTCGAGCACGGCCGGCCGGCTTTCTTCCGACACTTCCACGCGGCCGCCTTCGACACTCACAACGTGCATCTGCAGCGTTTTGACCAGAAAGTTCCGGTCGTTGCCACAATTCGGACAGGTCAACGTCACTTATGACTCCTTAGCCTTTCGATTCTATGAAATGGTCTGGCCCCGTGCAATGTAAATCGGGCCAAAAACCGCGGATCGTCGCGAAACCGGCCTGAATCTGATAGATTCTGAGTCGAGATGTCCACGGCGTCAGGCTCGTATCAAATCCACACCGAAGCCCGCGGTCCCCACTGGATCGCCTGGGTCAGCCGCGACGGCGGCGGAAAACCGGATCGTTCGGTGATCCTGGTCGCCGAAACCAAAGAAAAAGCGGAAGCCAACGCCCGGCGGTGGGCGGACCAGTCGGCGTACTAGTCGGACACGTCCGGTCCCGACAGCGTCGCAAAATCGTCGACGAGCGCCGCGGCGGGCGAAGCACGTTCGATCCGCGTCGGGGCGCTGTGCATGCCGTCGGCCGCGGCGGCGGCCGTGAATTTCACGCGCACGCCCGCCGGCAGCACCTCGCCAAGACTGCCCCTGCCCATCCGGCACACGCCGTCCTTCACCGTTGCCGAGAGGTACAGGCGATCGCGTGCGCGCGTCAGCGCGACGTACAGCAGTCGCTTCGACTCCTCGCGCTCGCGCGCGGAGACATCCTCATCCGCGTCGGACTGATAATCGGCAATCGCCACAGACGCCTCTCCACGGGCATCGTCGGTCACGCGGATCGGCGCGCGGATGCCACCGGTGCCGCGTCCCATGTTGACGACGAACACGATCGGGAATTCGAGCCCTTTGGCGGCATGCACCGTCATCAGGCTGACCGCGTCGATCGCGTCGATGGCCGCGTTCGATTCGTCACCGACCGCCAGCCGTTCCAGGTGATCGGCGATACGTCCGAGCGTGGCGTAGCCGCGGTTCTGCGCCCGGCGGATCAGGCCGCGGAGCTTTTTCACGTTTTCCCGCGCCTGCCGGCGGCGCGGCCCGCGCAACTCGAACGCGTACGCCGACTCGTGCAGCACCGCGTCGAGCAGCTCCGAAGGCGCCAGCCGGTCGACCCACGAGAGCCACCGCGGCACGGCGCGGCGCAGCATGTCGAGCACGCGCCGATCCTCGCTGTCGAGCCCCGTCAGCTCCGACGGCGGATCGACGCCGAGGACGGCGTCCGCCGACGCCTTGCCCAACCGCGCGACGGCGGCGTCCGACAGCCGCACGATGCGCGACCGGAGCAGCGTCGCCGCGCGCAGCCCCGACCACGGATCCGCAAGATAACGCAGCAGCGCCACGGCGTCCTGGATTTCGTCCGCGTCAAAAAAACCCAGCCCCTTGTAGACATATGTCGAGACGCCGCGGCGACCGAGCGCCGCCTCGAAGTCGCGATGGCTGTCGCGCGAGCGGAACAGGATCGCGATGTCGGCCGCGCCTGCCTCCCGCGCGATCCCGGTCGTCCGATCCCGCACGATCGTGCCCGACAGCAGACGGACGATCTCCTTCGCGACCGCGTCGGCTGCGTTCTGCACCGTGTCGCCGACGATGAACTGAACCGGCGGGTCGTCCGGGCGGACACGCGGGTCCGCCCCTCTGTCGTTGACCGGGGGAACTTGCGCGGTCGTCGGGGCCGACCCCGGTGTCGGCCCGACTGGAAACCGATCGCTGTCGGCATAGCGGAACGCGTCGCGCCGCGCCGCGGCGCCGGTCGCGTCGTCTTCGACGATCGCGGCGAAGACGTCGTTGACGAACGCCAGGATCGCGGGGGCCGACCGGAAGCTCACCGTAATGGCCCGCCGCGGGGATCCGTCCGGCCGCAGCGCCTCGACGAACGCCGCGGCCTCGTCCACCATCGCCACGTCGGCGTCGCGGAAGCCGTAGATCGACTGCTTCCGGTCACCCACGATGAAGATCGACGGCGGGATCGCGTCGGCGGCCGCGCCGAACCCCTCGCCCCAGCTCTTCACCAGCTGGCGCACCAGTTCCCATTGCGCACGGCTGGTGTCCTGAAACTCGTCGACAAGGACGTGGCGGTGACGCGCCTCGAGGCGGAGGCGGCTCTCGGCGAATTCGTCCATCTCCTTGAGCAGCTGCACCGCGCGCTCGAGGACGCCGGAGAAGTCGAGGAGCGCGTGCGATTCCAGCGTGTGCCGATACTGCTGCATCGCGATCGCGAAGATGCGCCACACGCCGCGCGACATGACGGCGTTGAGATCGCGGCGGAACGCGCGGATGGCTTCGTGGACCGCCGGCGCGATCTGGGCCGCGGCCGCCCGGTGACGCTTCCACGCGTCGGCAGAGTCGCAGTCGTCGGCGTTGAATCCGGTGCCGGCGAACTTCTCGCTGCGCGGCCTGCCGTCCTGGGTGAGGAAGTAGGCGCGAAGGCGATCCGCGAAATTCCGGAATGTGGATTGCGGAATGCGGATTCCGATTGTGGACCCAGTTGCGGATTCTGCGCACAACTGCCGAACGTCGGCCGCGAGCATCGCGAACTGCGGATGATGCCGCGGTCCGTCGTCGAGGAACGCGTCGAGACCGCCGCCGACGCCGGAGAAGATGTCGCGGAAGCGGGCCGCCGAGGATCGGCACGCGCTGTCCGCCGTCAGGCCGCGCGGTCCTTTCTGCAGGAACCGGCGCAGCGCGTGCGGTGCGACAAGGCGCCGGTCCAGCAGCGCCGAGATGCCCGCGCGCAAACGGCGCTCGCCGAGCTGCGCGAAGACGAGCGCGACGTCCTCGTCCTCTCGCGCCAGACCCCTGCAGATCCGCAGCGCCTGATCGAGCGACTCGTCGACGAGCCGGGGCACCTCGGTGCTGTCGGCCAGGTCGAATCCGGGATCGACGTCGGCTTCGAGCGGAAACTCGCGCAGCAGCTGCAGGCAGAACGCGTCGATGGTCGAGACGGCGATGTCGCCGAGCCGCTCTTTCAGATCGCGCCAGCGCGCGGCGTCGATCTCAGAGAGCCGGCTCGCCTCCTTCAGCCGATCGACGATGCGCTGACGCATCTCGGCCGCTGCCTTGCGCGTGAAGGTGATGGCCAGGATGTGATCCGGCTCGACGCCCGCGCGCAGCAGGTTCACGTAGCGTTCCACCAGCACCCGCGTCTTGCCGGTGCCGGCCGACGCCTCGAGCACCACGTTCTGCACCGGATCGACG
This sequence comes from Acidobacteriota bacterium, assembly GCA_043783985.1. Taxonomy (GTDB): domain Bacteria; phylum Acidobacteriota; class Vicinamibacteria; order Vicinamibacterales; family CAVVIG01; genus CAVQFC01. The sequence goes on from JAYVYV010000180.1 coordinate 7,225, forward strand.
GCGTACCGCCGCGCGCCCTCGTCGGGCAGATCTGGACTGCCGACCGACGACTGATGACCGACGACTACCGCGTCGTCACCGAAGGGCAGACGCGGTTCAGACATCGCCGACGTAGTCCTTCCGGCACACCGACGCGAAGCTGCATGTCTCGCAGCGCCACACATCGTCGGGCGTCGGCGGGAACTCCCCGCGGCCGATGGCATCCACCGTGTCGGCGAGCCGTTGCTGGGCGTCCGCAAGCACCTTCGCGCGATCGGCGGCCGTCGCGAACAGCGGCACGACGCGCTTCGATCCTTTGAAGGCGAGATACGCCGCCTCGCCCAGCTGCCAGGTCTTTCCCTGGTACCCGGCGAGCGTCTGCTCGGCGCAGAGACTGTAGATCGGCAGTTGCAGCGCGCGGCCGCGCTGCGGCGGCCAGCCCAGCTTGTAATCAATCAGCCGGAACGTGCCGTCCTCGAGCAGATCGAGACGATCGGCCTTGCCGCGCAGCGCGATCGTGCGCGGACCGTCAGCCGTCGCGAACGTGAAGTCGCCCGTCAGCTGCTTTTCGAGCAGCCGTTCGACCACCGCGACGGGACGTTCGGCTTCCATGCGCAGGACCGCCTCCCCGAGCCCGGCGGCGGCGGGAGACCCCAGCAGACGCGTGCGCTCGAGCCCGGCCTCGGCGACCGGAAGGTGCGCCAGCGCGCGATCGACGACCGCGGTGAACAGGTCCCTGGCGGCGTCGAGATTCTGCGGCGTCACCGCGCGATGCCCCGCGTTCTGCCACGCGGTGAAGAAGCGTTCGAACACATCGTGGACCAGCTGCCCCTGGCGCCGCGGATCCATCACCTCTTGATCTTCCGGCTCTTCCTCGAGCTTGAGGACGTGCTGCGCGAAAAACTTGAAGGGGCAATCGAGATAGGTCTCGATTGCGCTGACCGACCAGGCGCGCGCCGGGACGCCGCTGACCGTGCCGTGGAAACCGGGCGTGTCGGCCGGCGACCGCTGCGTCCGCAGCTCCGCCCAGCCGCGCGCGTCGCCCTGGAACGGATCGAAGACGATTGGTTCCAGCGACAGCGCTTCGCCCGCGAAGACGCGCGCGTCCTCCAACGGCGCGCGCGCGACGGATGAGAGCCGGGCGCGCGGAATCTCGTCGAGCTGCATCGAACGCGACACGATCGCGTCCTCGTCCAGGGTGAAGGTGGACACGATCGTCCGGCGGGACGCCGACGTCAGCAGATCGAGGAAGCGCGCGTCGCCCGCGGCGCGGCGATCCTTTTCCGACGGCCACCCGAGCGACTTGAGCAGCGCCGGCGGGTAGAAGATGTTGCGCCGCGGCCGCTCCGGCCAGTCCTGATCGACCACGCCGACAATCGTGAGGTCGTCGAAGTCGCCGTAGCGGATGGCCCGATCGTCCAGCAGGTGGATGCCACTGCCGTCTTCCGGCGACGGAACGAACGTCTGATCCTCGATCCACCGCCGCACCGCGATCGCGACCTGGTCGATTGTCCACGCCGGATCGTCGTGCGCGACGTGGACCGCCGCCAGCGCCCGGAGCATCTCGACGATCGCCGCACGCGCCCGGCGCTCGCGGGACGCGAACGGATCGCCGTCCGCAATCGGCCGCGCGTGAGAGGACCAGAATGCCAGCAGGCACGCGAGCTGTCCGGACGCCGGCTGCGGGGCCGTCATCGGCGCGAGCTCGCGCGCGACGGCCAGCGCCGCGTCCATGGCGGGACGCGACGCACCGGTTCCCCACTCGCCTGCCAGCGCCTCCAGCCGTTCCAGCTCGCCGAGATACCGGGCGGCGCTGAGCGCGCGGTCCAGGGCGCTCACCGATTGCCCCGTCATCTCCGCGCCAGGGCTGATACGTGGCTCGGCCCCTGCAACACGTGGATCGGCCCCGGCCGGAAACACGAAATGCGGCGAGCGCAGTAGCGCGATCAGCGCCGCGCGCGAAAAGCGCGACGACACCGCGTCCAGGATCAGGTCGAGCGCGGCCGCCGTCGGCTCGGCCGCCAGCGGCAGCGCATCAGTCATCTGATACGGAATGCCGGCACTGCGGAAAATCTCGGCGGCCGCGTACAAGTAGGGCAGCGGGTTGCGGTAGACGATTGCGGTGCGGTCCAGCGGGACGGCGTCGCCGCTCCGGCGGTCGGCCTTCAGCTGCCGCGCGATCGCGATGAGCTCCTCTTCGCGATCGCGAAACGTCCACCACGGCTCATCGGGTGACGCGTCCGGTGGCGTGACGAGAACGGGTTTCACAGGCTTGAAAGCCTGTGCGACGGGCGTCGGCCCTGCGTCGGCATTCACTTCGTCCAGCCCCGGCCACCAGTTGTGGAGCCGCTCGTGAAAACCGGAGGCGAGGACGCGCTCGGTCGAGACGATGTCGAGCGATTCGAGACCCGGGATGCGCGTCAGCAGATCGAAGTCGGCCTGATAGAGCCCCTCCGCGTCGGCAATCCAGTCGGCGATGGTGACGATGACGCGGCGCACCGGGTTGACGGCGGGCTCCGCGATCAGGCGCTCCCGCAGCGTGTGCTCGTCGCATCCGTCCGACTCGCGTACTCGGCGCTCGTAATCGCGGAACGCGTCGGCGAGGAACCGCGTCTGTGTCCGCATGCGCCGCGCGGCGCGATCGACCTCGTCCGACCCCAGCGCTTCCTCGATGAGCTCCTCGAACCGCGTCACCTGCTGCGATTGGCGCCGGAGCTGATCGTAAAACCGCAGCATCTCGGCAATCAGACCGGGCCGCAGCTGAAATGTCAGCTCGTGCGACGCGGCCGTCGTTCGCGCCGCCGCCTGCGCCATGACGTCACGCTCCAGGGGGCTGAGCCGGCGCGGTGCGTCCGCGAGCCTGGCGTGCAGCCGGTCGTACATCTCGTCGCGGGTGACGATGTCGGCGTCGACCGTGCGCACGAGCAAATGCGCGGCCCCTCGCGTCGGCACGACGATCAGGCGCGAACCGTTCGCGTAGGGGTGGACGTGCGTGTCCGCGCGCGGGCCTTTCACGTAGGGGCGGACCTGTGTGTCCGCCCGCGGGCCGACACGCGAGTCGGCACCTACGAGAGCGGCAATGGCGCGACGGAACGCGTGCAGTTCGGGGACGCGAACGAGGCGCGTCCGGCGCGGGGTGATCACCTGAGTTGCGGCGGCCGCAGCAGGGTTTGAATGTCGGAGCGCGCGCGCCCGCCCAGCATCAGCGCTCCGGCGGCGGCCGACGAGGCGTCCCAGGCCCGGGTCATGTCGCCGGCGAGCGTCGCCTCTCGTCGGATCTGGGCCGCGTTCCCTGCGAGCTGGACCGCGCTGACCAACAGCGCATGCGCGGAGACCAGCTCGTCGGGCGGCGCGATCGCCGCCGCGAGCGTCAGGATCTCCCTGACGCTGCGCTGGAGGGCGTTCAGCCGCGGCGGCGCCGAGCCCGACAGCTCCCTGATCGCCTCGAGCGACGGTTTCAGCCGCGCGAACTGCTCCATCGGGGTCCGGATCGCCAGCCGGTAGCGCTTCAGGTCCGTGGCGCGCAGGGCGTACCGATCGCGCGCGAGCTGCAGCTGGCGCGCCGCGTCGAGCTTGGCCTGCACCGCCGCGATCAGCGAGTTGACGGCGTCGGGCCGCCTGGTCCCGAGCGCCGCGTCGCGCTGATGAATGGCGCGCACCAGGCGATCGATGCCGCGGACGTCAGCCCGCTTCGCGCGCCGGTTCGCCAGCGTCATCATGCGCGCGGTCAGCGTCTGGTACGAGCGATCGAGCTTGAGCTCCTTCGCAATCTTCGCCCTTGCCTCCGCGCGGGTCGTCGCGGCCCACCCGGCCGGCAGCGCCGTCCTGTCGCGGTCGATCGCGGCGACCGCCGTCGCCAGCAGCGAGGTCCGCTCCGCGCTCATGTCCACGGCCCCGGCGGCGGCGAGCACCTGCTCGATCGCCTGCCTCGGCGTGGCGGGCGGCGGCAACAGCGGCTCGACGATCGCGGGTGGATCGGTGAACGCGGACAGCGTGAGCGCGAA
>JAYVYV010000181.1:0-11180 GCA_043783985.1 Acidobacteriota bacterium
ACCGGCCGGTTGTAGGCGAGCGAGAACCCGAGGTCGCCGCGCGACACCGCTTGAAACCAGTGCAGGTATTTCAGCGGAAGGGGTTGATCCAGCCCGTACCGGGCGCGCATGGCGGCCATCGTCTCTGGCGAGATCCGCGGATTCAGTCTGATTTCGTCCAGGAAATCGCCGGGCGCGGCCGCGCTGAAGAGAAACGAGAGGACAGAGACGGCAAGTAGGACCAGCAATCCGTGGGCAAGCCGCCGGAGAAGGTATCGCATGGCAGGTCCGGCCCCTATCTTGTCGGGTGGCCTATATCTTCCTACGCCGTCCGCACCCTATTGGAGTGAGGACCTGCGTTCTATGAAAGCACACCGGGATGTTCCGCGATCTTCGCACGGCGTGAGACGCGTCATCACGTCAGCCATGCATCGCACGACCCGTACCGTACCACACGCCCTGCGAAGTGTGGCGTTGCACCGGGTGCCGGTGCAGCGGATGCCGATGCGTTGGGTCGACGAGCCCGTTGTGCAGCCGTTCGGATTCGCATCTCCCCTGACGATTTCGACCGAGGGCAGCGCGGCGAGCGTCGGTTACGTGATGGACCGCTTCCCACGCGGATCGCACGGCTTCGTGCTTCAGGAAATTCTGGCACTCGAGGCCCGCGGCGTCGACGTGCACGTGTTTTCTCTGGGGATGCCGGACGGGCGTCTCGACGACACCGCCTTTGCGCTTGCGCGCCTCAAGAGTCCGGTCTGCTATTTCCTCGCCGACACGGAGGCCAGCGGCGGCGTTCCCGAGGGCACGATGTTCGCGCCCGATTACATCGCGTCGGACCCGACGTGCAGCGCCATGACCTCGCGGGCCGCCCATTGGGTTGCGCGCCAGGTGGGGGCGAGGCGCATCCATCATCTGCATGCGCACGGCGCAACGGTGGCCACGGACGTGGCGAGAGAAGCCGGACGCTTGACCGGTGTGGGCTACAGCTTCACCGCGCACGCTCGCGACCTGCATGACGCCATCGCTCCGTCGGTGCGCGAAAAGGTTCTCGAAGCGCAATTCGCCGTGACGTTGAGCGAGTTCGATCACGCACGCCTGGCCCAAATCTGCGGACAGGGCGCCGCCGACAAACTGCACCGCATCCCGATGGGCGTGGACACGGATGAATGCCGCTCCTCGAAAGCCGTGATCCACGACATCGACTCGGTCCTGTCGGTCGGTCCGCTGCTCGAGGAGAGCGGGTTCACGGATCTCATCGACGCGATCCGCCTGATGCGCGAGCGCGGCCTCGTCGCGCGCGCCACGATTCTCGGCGAGGGGAAATTCGAGGAGGCCCTTCGCGCCCGGATCGACCGCTGCGGCCTCTCAGGCCAGGTGCAGATCATGGCGAGCGCGTCGCGTCGCGATCTCGCCAGGCTGATGCAGTCCCACACCGTGATGGTGTTGCCGTGGACAGCCCACGACGGCGATCGCGACGTGCTGACCAACCTGGTGCTGGACGCGATGGCGGCCGGGCTGCCGGTGCTGTCCACCGACGGCCCGTCCATCCGCGAGCTGATCGACGACGGCCTGAACGGACGCGTGATCAGCTCTCGCGATCCTCTCGGACTCGCCGGCGCGCTTGAAACATTTTTCGCCAGCGCGCGCCTTCGCGAGAGCATGGCGTCCAACGCGCGAGCGACGGTCGAGCTGGTGTTTGCCGCGCGTCAGAACGTGACGCATCTGGCGAAGTTGTTTAGTGGGACGGTGGCCACCCGGCCGCTGGGCGCCTGAACCCACGGCGCACGGATCGGAGACAAGATGTCCATCTACTGGTTGCCCGACGACGACGAACCACCGCGCCCGCAGCCCCGCGCATCGCGCCCGCTCGCGCGCGATGTCGTCGCGCGGATCTACGAAAGCGCCGTGCCATGGGACGCGCCGACCGTGCGAGCGTTCGTGGGCCGGATCTGGGCGGGCGCGCGAAGTTCCTTCAGCCCCCTGCCAGCCAGCCGCGGCGCGACCGGTGCCGGATTTCGTGGCGGACATTAGACAGGATTAGCCAGCCATGGCATCACCGGCCGACCGGAAAATGGAGCCCGGAGTGTCCTCACAGCTCTGGATGACCCACGTCGCTTTCCCGACCCTCGTCGATTACGTCCGCGGCCTCGGATCTGCGGCGTCGCGCGTCCCGGTGCGGCGTCACCTGGCCACCTGCGCGCGCTGCGCCAGCGCGGCCGCGAGTTTCGCGCGACTCACCGCGATCGCGCGCGCCGACGTCGACGCCGAGCCGCCCGACGCCGTCGTCAGCGCGGCGATCGAGCTGTTTGACCGCCGTACGGCCGTTGGCCGTCTGCCGGTGTCGCACGACTGGTCTTCCACAGCGCCACCGTGGGCGCGACCGCTTCGTCGAACCAGGCCGACTCAGCGCAAGGCTTGAGCGCTAAGCCAGCAGGTGCTCGTGGCGCCACGCGGCGCAACATCACGAGCACACGGCGAAGGCGGCGCCGCGCGGAGGAGTTGCCCTCGATCCCTGCCTGTGCTATCTGCGCGCGGCGGTTTGCGCGTCCACATACGAGAGAACGTCGTCCGCCTCCTCTTCGCTCAGGCTCAGGTTGGGCATCCGCACGTCGTTGAACTTCTCCAGCAGCGTCTTCGCAATCGGATCATTCCGCATCTTGTCCGGTCCCGCGATGTAGCGTCTGAGCCAGCCGCGATCGCGTGTCGCGGTCACGCCGGAGAGATCAGGCCCGATCCTGTCGCCGCCGCCGATTGAGTGGCACGTGACGCACTTGGTCGAGAACAGGTACTCTCCCTTGCCGCTCAACTTCAGCGGCACCGCTTCCGCGTAACTCTTCCCGGCCTTTGCCGTGTTCCAGCTGTTCATCCAGTTCCCGATCATCGTCGCCGTGAACGTCGGGTTGTCGAGCGCCGATCCGCGCATCCACTGGCCGGTCGCCTCGTTGCCGATCAACAGCGTCGGCATGTGGCCGTCCTTGTTCTCGGGGTTCGGCTCGCTGTACAGCCCGAGCTTCTTGCTGAGGAGATCCACGTCGCCGAGTTTCGCGTTGAGAAACAGCCAGCCGGGCCCTACCTGATACTGCTGCGCGTACGCTTTCAACACCTGCGGCGTGTCGTGCTCGGGATCGATCGTGATCGAGTAGAAGAAGACGTCGCGGCCCATGCGATCGCCGAGCAGCCGCTGCACCTGCGCCAGACGCGCCGTCTCGAGCGGACAGTTGTACTCGCACGTGGTGTAGATGAGATCGATCGCGACGATCTTGCCCTTGATGAGATCGTAGAAATGCACCACGTCGCCGTCCTGGGTCGTCAGCGCGACATTGGGAAAGTAGGCGGCGCCCCAGCGTGACTGCGCCGCCGCAGGGGCGACCCACGACGACGCGCAGATCGCTCCGATCACGAGCGCCGCTGCGAGCGCCGACCTCCCCGTCCACCGTGTCCGCTTCATGCCTGCTCCGTGTGCGAAAAAGAGAGAAGGCAGGCCGCCTCGACGGCCCGCTGTCTGTTGACACCCCCCACCGATCAGCGCGCGGTCGGCAGGATGTCGTCCGGAGCAATCAAGGTCACCCCCTGCGGCGTCGGAATCGGCGTCGGGAGCGGTTCCGGATTCCCGTTGATGTCCCACCGCACGAGCATGGCGTTGTCCTCGTGCACCGTGTTGTGGCAATGCTCCATGAACGTGCCGCCGAAATCGCGGAACTGCATGGTGATCACCACCGTGCCGCTGGGGCGGAGCCGGTAGACGTCCTTGCGGCCGCGCTCCCAGGCGGGCACGTTGCTGGCCTTGCCGTTGCGCGAGAGGACCTGCCCCTCTTCGAAGTGGATGTGGATCGGGTGATCCCATCCGCCGCCGCCGTTCTTCAGCGTCCAGATTTCGCGCGTGCCCGGCTTGGGCGCCGCCGAGATGCGGGCGTAGTCGGCGTTGAGCATCGGGCCGTCGTTGTCGGTCCTGACGCCCCACTGGCCGGAAAACGCCGCGACCGGGTTCGTGCTGGTCTGCGTGCCGCCGCTGCCGAACTCGAACGTCCGCTCGCGGGCGACCGGGATCTTCGACAGATCGGGGTTCGGGATCATCGTGTCGGGGACCCGGCTCAGGTCGGGACGGGCCGGATCGCGGACGACGCGGAACTCGAGGAAACGGCCGACACACGGGTCGAGCGACGTGCCCGAGAGCGCCGCCGCCAGCGACAGATCCTTCGCCGGCTTCTTGCCGTTCTCGTGCTCGCAGAGGTTCACCATGTGGACCTTCTGGCCGATGCTGTACCGCGAAAAGTCGATGACGATGTCGTAGCGTTCGGCGATGCCCTGCTCGTCGAGCTCCGTCAGCGTGATCGGATGCGGGAACAGGTTGCCGTCGTTCGCGATCTGAATCATCCCCGACCCGTCGCTCATCGCGATCTTGAAGAACCGCGACACGCTGGCGTTCAGGATGCGGAAGCGGTACTTGCGGCGCTCGACTTCGAAGAACGGTTTGTGCGCCAGGTTCACGGTCATCTGATCGCCGAGGAACCCGTCGAAGTCGAAGATGTCGAAGTACATCTGACCGTCCGGATCCCACGCCTTGTCGGCCAGCAGCAGGTTGACGTCGTAGTCGAGATTGCCCCACGACTTGGCCGTGCCGCTCGGGAGCCGCAGGTTCACGCCGTCCTCGATCTCCTCGTTGCCGCGGTCCAGACCGCTGTACAGGTTGAACATGCCGGCGCAGCCCTTGTACACGTTCTGCGCTGTGAAGCTGAACATGTGATCGTGGAACCAGTGCGTGCTCATCGTCTCGTGCCAGTCGCCCGGGACTTTGATCAGCCCGCCGCTGTCGTCGGGGCTCGACGCCATCCGGTCGGTGGCGGTGGCGTTGATGCCGTTCCAGCCGGCCAGCACGATCGGGTAGTGGTAGTCGTAGAACTGGTTGGGGAAGAAGAAGGCGCCCGTGAAGCCGTCATTCTCCGCCCCATGGTGGCCGTTGTGCTCGTGCGTCGACAACGTGTGGCAGCCGAAGCCTCCGTTGTACGTGACGTCAGGCGAAAGCCCGTTGTAGTGACGGAAGAGGATCCCCTCGTTGTAGCGGCCGATCAACAGCTTCGGAGGTATCGTCCCGTTGAACGTCCAGAATGCGCTCTCGTGCTGATCCGGCAGGTCCGGATGGAAGCACGCGCGCACCATGTCTGTCGGGTTGATGCCGCAGTTCTTGTCCGAAGTGACGGCGGGGTTGTAGACGCCGTTTCCGAACGCGCCTCGCGTGGTCACTTCCACCGCGACGGACGGTGCGAACCGTTCGAACGCCTGGTGCGCCCACATCGGCCCCGGCGGACGGCCTTCGATCGGCCCGTAGCCGCCGCCCAGCATGGGAGAGACCGGCTGCATGGTCTGGTTCGACATGGCCGTCGGCGCAGGGGTCAGCGACGAAATGCTGTTCCGCGTCAGCAGGTCGAAGCGTCCCATCGGTTGGGTGAAAGGTAGCACGCCAAACATCGGGCTCGGCGGCGCGCCGGTCGGGATGGTCGGGAGTACCTGCGCGGACGCATACGGGCTGAATCCCCGAATCGGCGCGAGCAGGCCGGCCGTCGTGAAGAGCCCCATCTTCAAGAGGTCGCGCCGCGTCAGCTGCCCGTGCGATAATCCTTTGACGATGTCCAACCGGTTCTTCCTGGCGTCCTCGGCTTCACGAAGCCGCGCTTTCGAAGAATTCTGCGGCAGGTAGATACGACTCATCGCACTTCTCCTTCTCGGGTACCATCCCGACACAGCGGTATCCGGCGCACGTACTCCGCTCGTGCGATGTCTGCTCGCTGCTGTGATGTGACTGAACGCGTCGCTGCGTTCCGAATGACGATTGTGCAAGCGCGTAGCCTCTACATTCGATTTCCGTAAGGGCATTCGCGCGCCGAAATCAATTTCGCGAAAACCACAAGCATTTATTCGCGCGAAGAGAGACCCGCGCGAGGCGACCAGGCTCCGCCGGCGCATGCGTGTGGCAGACAAATTGGGTCTCTGAAGGACGTAAACGAATGAAAAAATGTCTGCTGCAGGAAGGACTCCGAACCGCGGCCGGCGCGTTCCGTGGCTCGCGTCGTGAATGACGGAAGGCGAGGTGGTGTCATGACGTCTGTCGCGGTTCTCTCCATCGTCGCGCTTCTGGCCGGCAACCCCGCGGCAGCCGAGGTCGGCCGCGCGGTCGTCGATCCGTACCTGAAGATTCAGGCGGCGCTGGTGCATGACAGCGTCGACGGACTCGCCCTCAGCGCAAACGAAATCGCGACAGCGGCTCGCACGCTCGGAGCGAGTGCGGAACCTATCGGCGCTGCGGCGACAGGACTCGCCGGCGCAACCGATCTCGCGGACGCCCGGGCGAAGTTCGGCGTGTTGAGCGAGGCGATGGAAAGCTACCGGAAGGAGGCCGGGTTGGTCTGGCCGGAAGGCGTCAGGCTGGCGTACTGTCCGATGGTGAGGAAATCGTGGCTGCAGCGGGGTCCGAGAATCGCCAACCCCTATTTCGGCACCGAGATGCCGACGTGCGGCAGCTTCCGGTGATCGGCGGTTCCCGCTAGCGTTCTACCGGACCGAAATCGGCGTGGCGCCGCCTGCCGCATCCACCGCCACACCCATCACCTGCACCGGCACGACCGACTGCACGCGCACCGTCTGGGACGGTGAATAGGGCGTGCCGAACACTTCCGACAGCTCGAGCAACAGATAGCGGCTGGGCGGGACCTCGAACGACGCAGCGGCGATTCGACCGCCGTTCGCGTCGATCAGTTCGGCCGAGATGTGCGCCGCGACCCCTTGGCGGTTCTGTATTGCCAGGCCGGTTGTCAGCCCTCTCACATCCATCACCGCGCTGGCGACGTCGAGGTCCGGAAATACCGGCACGGCATCGTGAAGCGTAGGGTTGACGCTCGTCGCGTGCGGCGCCGTCCGCCGATACGCTGAGTACTTCGTCTGCGTCCCGTCCTTGTTCACGACCAGAATGCCGGCGCCGTGCATATGCGCCGGCTGCGCCACGGTCACCTGCATGTGGGATGCATCCACGTAGGTGACGTTGGAGAGGAGCACTTCCTTGATCTTCACCCTGGTGCTGGGCAAAAAGCCGCTGCCGACGACGGTGACGACGGCGCCCGCTGCCAGGTCCCCGCTGCCGGGCGTCACGTCGTCCACGTTGACGTGGGGCGCGACGAGCAGCGAACCCGGTTTGAGGCTCGCCGGGTAGACCGCTCCGGACGCATTGGTGAATTGAAGCGCGGCGGCGTCCATATCGAGGACGAACGTCGTTCCCACGGGCGTCGTGGCAGACACGCGACCCGTGATGGTCACCACCGGGTAATTGGGGTCCATTCCGAGAGTGCCGCTTGGCGAGAGCACGGACAGCGTCACCCGCGTGCCTTTGACGACGGCCACGCCGAGCGCGTCGCCTGTGGCGCTCATCACGGCGATCCCCGCGAGACTTGCGACACCCGAAAAACTGAAGCCGGTGCTGGCGGTCGAAATCGGTGTCGGCTCCGTCACGAACAGCTTCGCCTGGACCGTTCCCCCAGGAGGCGCCGTTTCGTTGGCGATCTTGAGTGACACGGCTGGCGGCAGCTGCGCCTCGAGCGCGGCGCGCGCGACGAGGAGCACGAAACAGGCGGCGGCAAGAATGGACTGCGAATGTCTAGTCATTGACTCACTCTTAGGGGTCCCGGGGGCGATGCCTCCAAGAGCAACTTTCCTGCCATCGGTGCTGAACCCGAAAATCATGGAATTGCGCCGGCCCGCAAATCGGTCAAGACCACCACCCGAAACTCTTTACGGCTTGTGTAGAAGACCCGCCGCGACGGCCACGCGAAATCGCTGCGGGCCAGAGTCCGCAACGAGGGCCCCGGCCGCGTCGCGCGCCGTGACCTCCCACAACACGTTCTTGCCCGGGACCAGCTGCTCGACGACGCCGGCGGGGATCTCGACTCGAGTCGATGCCGTCCTGGCCTGCCACAACGACGCCCGATCGACCTCCATCAACACCACGTCGTAAGAGACCGCGCCTTTGAACGGCGTCCATTCCAGCGCACCGGGGGCGGCGGCGATATCTCCGATCGGCGCGACCGCCTGCACCTGCACGCTCCGGTACGCCATCGGTGCGTCCTGACGCACGCGAACGGCCGGCTCCGGATTCCACAAACCGTAGCCCACGACCGCTGCGAGGGCGATCGTCGCGGCCATTGCGGCCACGCGCGGATGTTTCACTTGCCACCACGCGGGCTCGCGCACGGCCGGGACGTTTCCCGCGGCCCGCCGTCCTAACTCCGCGACGATCCACTGGACCGCCGCGCCCTCGTCGTCGGATGGCGTCGACGCCTCGAACGCCTCCCACAAGGCGAGCTCCCCCTGGCAGTGCGCACACCCCGCCAGATGTGCTTCCTCGGGGGGCGTCCATGGCTCGCCGAACCGCTCGACCGGAATGCAGTCGGAAGACGGCTGCAGCGTGCGGTCCGGCGCGGATGGATTCCCGTTGTTCGAACTCATAAGTCCTCTCCTCGTGCGCGGAGCCGTTGTGTCGCCTTTGCCAGCTTGCGCCTCGCGCTGACGATGTAGGCCTTGGCGCCCGACGTGTTGTCCAACCGCAGAAGCCGCGTGATCGCATCGAGCGGCATGTCTTCGCCGTAGTGCAGGGTAAATACCCTGCGTTCCACCTGATCGAGCGTCGCCGCGAGGAATTCCCGCACCCGCTGATCCTGCTTCCCGCGTTCCGTCAATTCGTCCGGAAGCGCATCCAGCGACGCCATTTCAGCCAGCACGTCCTCGTTGTCCATCGGCGGCGGGGTGCGCCGGAATCGTGTCATCGACTCATTCCTGACGATGGTGTAAAGCCACGTCGAGAACCGCGAAGCCCCTTTGAACGATCCGAGATGGCGATGCGCCTTGAGAAACACATCCTGTGCCAGGTCCGCCGCGGCGTCCCGGTCGCCGGTACATCGAAGGCACCAGCGCGCCACGCGCTCGTAATGGCGCTCGAAGAGTTGGTTGACGAGGGCGTCCCGCTCACGGCCTGTCCGCCGTTTCGACTCGGCCAGCAGTTCGTCGTCGTCGAGGTCCCCGGGAAGCATCGGGGCGATTATAGTGACGGAAAACGTTGGTCATCACGTGTCTCTAGTTAAGACCGTGTAAGCGGCCCGTCCGGAACGGAAAACGTGAGAGGGGACGGAAAAAACCGTGTGCTACCATCCCCGACGTGAGGACCGGGCTGGGCTGCCTGCTGATGCTGGTGGCGGTCGCCGTGCCGTCGGCGAGCCCGCCGGCACCGCGCGGCGGGGCGCCCGGTTCCGTGCCGCAGGCCCTCGCCGAAGGCGCGCGGCTTCAGCAGTCGGGCGATGCCGCAGGCGCGCTCGAGTCCTACCGATGGGCCCTCCGGTCGGCCGCTCCCCGTTCGTCCGATCGCGGCCTCTCGCTGCTGGCGCTGGCCGGCGTCGAAGCGGGTCTCGGCCAGTACACCGAATCGCTTCGTCACGCGGCAGAGGCCGCCGCTCTGTTCGACGAACTGGGCGACGAGAGGCGGGTCGGGATGTCACTCAACAGCGGCGGGGTCACGGCCCTCAATGCCGGCGATTACGCGGAGGCCGAGCGGTTGCTGGGTCTGGCGTTGGCCCGCTCGATCCGCATCGGCAGCAACGGGCTGCGAGCCGAACAGCTGGCGAACCTTGGCAACGTGAATTTTTTCACCGGTCGCTACGCCGATTCGGCTCGGCTGTACGACGAAGCCCTTGCCGTCACGTCGGCCTCTTCGGGGGCAGCGTGGGCGCCGCGCCAACGGCGGATTGTGCGCGTGAATCAGGCGTCCCTCTTCCAGCGGCTCGGTCGCGATCAGCAGGCTCTGGCGATCTACGACGAGCTCGCGAAGGAGAGCGGCCAGTTGCGGCCGCGCGAGCAGGGCGAGATGCTCGTCAACATCGGCGTGCTCTATCGGCATCTGGGCGATCCGATCAAGGCGCTGCGCATGTACGACGAAGCGCGGCGTCTCTTCGCACGCGAACGCGCGCTCGACGGGGAGCTCAGCGCCTTGCAGAACCGCGGCATCGTGCTCGCGCTCGATCTCGGCCGGCCCGCAGAAGCCGAGCAAAGCTTCTCCACCGAGCTGGACGTGGCGACCGGTGCGGGGAGCCGCCGCAGGATGCTGCTCGCGCGCCTCTACCGAGGTGAGACGAGGTTGCGCGACGGCCGCCGCGATCTTGCGCGAGAGGATTTCGACGCGGGATTGGCGCTCGCGCGCGGCCTGCGTACGCCGGAGGAGGAATGGAAAGCGCTCTACGGCCTCGGACGCGCCGAACCGGATGCCGATCGCGCGACGCAGTACCTCAACGAAGCGGTCCGGACGATTGAATCGGTGCGCGAAGGCATCCGCGTGCAAACGCTGCGGTCCGATTTCCTGACCGACAAACGCGTGGTGTACGACAGCCTGATTCGTGCGCGCATGGCAACGGCCACTCCGGAGGCGATTTTCGACCTCCTCGAGCGCAGCCACTCGAGGGTCTGGCGCGAGCGTCTGGGTCTCGGGACGGCCATCGATCTTCCCTCGGTGCAGAGGGCGTTGCCCGAACGCACGCTGATCCTGGACTACTGGCACAGCGCCCAGGGCGCTGCGGTCATTGCGCTGTCGCGCACCCGCGCGGCGGTGATTCCCATCGACGTGGACGAGCAACGGATCGCCGCGTTGATCGACGCGATGGCGGCAGGGCCGTCGAGCCGCTGGCGCGATATGGCGGGCCAGGTGGCGTCGCGCGTGCTGCCGCCCTTCGGCTGGTTCGACGCGATCGATCGCGTCGCGATCGTACCGGATGGCGCGCTGGCGCTCGTCCCCTTCGAGACGCTGCCGGTCGAGGGCCGGCTGCTCATCGAGCGCGTCGCGGTCAGCTACACGCCGACGGCGGCGACCCTGCTTCGCGAGCCGCCGCGCACCCGGCGCTGGGTGTGGCCGTGGAACCTGCAGCTGCGGGTCTTCGCAGACCCGGTCTTCAGTTCGGCCGAGCTCGACGATGCGCCGCCCCTGTCAGAGCGGCTCGAGGCGTCGGCCGACGAGGCGCGCCAGGTGGCGTCCCAGCTGGCAGGCCGCACCGCCATGCACCTGGGACGGGACAGCCGCAAAGCCTACCTGTTGGCGGCCAGCGAACAATCGCCGATCCTTCATCTCGCGACCCACGCGATCGCCGACGCCAGCGCGATGGAGCAGTCGCGCATCCTGT
>JAYVYV010000182.1:0-11162 GCA_043783985.1 Acidobacteriota bacterium
AACACCGGGGTCGCGAACACGCCGGCGAACACCAGGAGCGAGACGACGAGGGTGAGCATCGACACGACCGCGCCGGCGACGCGATCGGCCTCGCGCCGCTCGCCGCGAGCGACCAGCGCCGCGTAGACCGGAATGAACGAGCCCGACAGCGCGCCCTCGCCGAACAGGTTCTGCAGGAAGTTGGGGATCCTCAACGCGGCGTTGAAGGCATCCGCCGCGTCGGTGCGCAGGCCGAAATAGTGCGAGAACACCCGCTGGCGGATCAGCCCGGTGATCCGGCTCAGCAGAATGCCGGCCGCGACCAGCGCCGCTCCACCAGAGCGCGAGCTCGAGCCCGTCTCGGAGCGCGAGCCTTTCAGGCGAGCGTCCTCGTCAGTCAAGATCGTCGTCGGGCGCGGCCTGCCCGAGCGTGCCGTTGGACTTCTTCATCAGGTAGGACTTGATGAACTGATCGAGGTCGCCGTCGAGCACGCGGTTGACGTCGCCGATCGACTCCTTGGTGCGGTGATCCTTGGCGAGCTGATACGGATGCAGCACGTAGCTGCGGATCTGGCTGCCGAATCCGATCGCGGCCTTGACGCCGCTGATCGCGTCGAGCTTCGCCTGGTTCTCCTTCATCTTGATGTCGTAGAGCCGCGACTTGAGCACCTTCATCGCAGAGTCCTTGTTGCGATGCTGCGAGCGCTCGTTCTGACACGACACCACCAGCCCGGTCGGCAGGTGCGTCAGGCGGACGGCGGAGTCGGTGACGTTGACGTGCTGGCCGCCGGCGCCGCTCGAGCGATAGGTGTCGATGCGGAGATCCTTGTCCTCGATCACGATGTCGACGTCTTCCGGCAGCTCTGGCCAGACATAGAGCGACGCGAACGAGGTGTGGCGGCGCGCGGCCTGATCGAACGGCGAGATCCGTACCAGCCGATGCACGCCGGCCTCGGCGGCGAGCAGGCCATAGGCGTACTCGCCGGTGATCATCAGCGTGGCGCTCTTCAGCCCCGCCTCTTCGCCAGGCTGGTAGTCCATGATCTCGCGCTTGAAGCCGCGCCGATCGGCCCACCGCATGTACATGCGCAGCAGCATCTCGGCCCAGTCCTGCGACTCGGTGCCGCCGGCGCCCGGATGGATGGTGATGATCGCGTTCTTGCGATCGTGCTCGCCGCCGAGCATCTTCTTGATCTCGCCCGCCTGCACCTCCAGGTCGAGCGTCTCGAGGCCGTCGGCGAACTCGGCGTCGACCGGCTCCCCCGCCTGCGACCATTCGACCAGCACGGCGAGATCGTCGTTGCGCTTCTTGAGCGAGAGTATGAGGTCGCGATCCTGCTCGAGCCGGCGACGGCGTTGCTGGACCTTCTGCGCCTCGGCCTGGTCCTTCCAGAACTCCGGGGCGGTTGCGCGCACCTCGAGGCGGGTCAGTTCTTCTTCAGGCCGTGTCGCCTCAAAGATAGCTCCGCAGATCGGCAGCACGCTTGCTGAGATCCTCGTAGCGGCGCATCAACTCGTCGACTGTAGCCATGGGGCTATTTTACACGGCGCCGGAATGCCAACAACGCGGCGGTCGCCAGCACCGAGGCGTAGGCGAGCAGATCGCCGATTCGCGTGTAGAGCGTCGCGGTCTTCAGGAAGCGCGCTTCGCCGACGATCACCGCGGGCTGATAGATGCCGCTGCGCGCGATCACCCGCCCGTAGGGATCGACGATGCCGCTAATCCCGGTGTTCGCGGAGCGCACCAGGTAGCGCCCTTCCTCGATGGCGCGCATCGAGGCCTGTTCGAAATGCTGGTACGGCGCCGAGGTCGGACCGAACCAGGCATCGTTGGTGATGGTGGTCAGCAGCTCGCTGCCGCCGGCGACGAAGCGCCGCACCAGATCGGGATAGACCACTTCGTAGCAGATCGCCGCGCTCACCAGGTGATCGCCGACCGGCAGCAGCGTGGCGTCCTCGCCCGCGGAAAAGTCGGACACCGCCTGCACCAGCGGTCCGGCGAAGAACAGCAGCTTCTGCCACGGCACGTATTCGCCGAACGGCACGAGGTGCATCTTGCGGTAGACGCCGCCGGTGGTCCCGTCGGGCCGCACCAGAAACGCCGCGTTGTAGAACGTCGTGGACGCTCCGTCGGCGCCGCGTACGAACTGATCGCTGCCAAAGAGCATCGCCACGCGCGCCTGCCGCGCCAGCGTCCGGATCTGCGCGGCGGCCGGCGGGTCGTCTTCGAACCGGAACGGCGTGGACGATTCGGGCCACAGGATGAACTCGGCGCCTTCGCCGACCGCCTGGCGCGTCATGCGCAGGTAGTCCTGAAAGATCGCGCCGGCGCGCGCCGGATCGATTTTCTCGTTCTGGTTGATGTTCCCCTGGATCAACCCCACACGAATCGGATCGCCGGTGTGCGTCCACTCGGCCGTCGCCGCGCGGCGGCTGCCCCACGCCGCGACGGCGAGGACCGCCGCGAGGACCGCGACGAGGGGACGCCAAGGCCGCACAGCGCGCAAAGAGAACACCGGTCTTGCTGCGGGCTTTGCGGGCTTCGCGTTCAAGACAAACGCCGTCGCCATGGCCGCGCTGACCGACGCCACCAGCAGCGACACGCCGTACACGCCGAACAGGCTCGCCAGCTGCGCGATCGGCAGCACGCTGGTCTGGCTGTAGCCGAGGAGGACCCAGGGAAACCCCGTCATGATGTGCGTGCGTCCGAGCTCGGTCGCGACCCAGACCAGCGGCGCGGCCAGCAGTCCGGCCGGACCGTACCCGAGGACGAGGCGGCGCACGACGAGCGCGAAGATCACGGTATACGCCGTCTGGTAGACGACGAGCCCGGCGTTGATCAGCACCGCCACCCACAACGCCATGTCGCCGTACCTGGCCATGACGCCGGTGATCCAGTACAGCGTGCCGGTGAAGTACACCGCGCCGGTCACCAGCCCGAGCGCGAAGGCGCGGCGCATCGTGGTCCCCGCCAGCGCCACCAGCAGCGGCGCCAGCGCGATCCAGGCGAGCGCCGGATGACCGTACTGGGGGAAGCTGAGCGCGAGCAGGCCGCCCGACGCCGCGGCGAAGCCGTAGTCGGATGGGCGCGTCAAGAGCCGGCGTCGCCCCCCAAATCGATCATCCCGTGCCGTCCGAGGTACGGCACGACGCGATCTTCCGCGACGCGCAACCGATCGATCGTGTCTGCCATCCGGAACAAGGCGCCCTGACAGCTCTCGATGCGCTCGACCACCTCCGGCGACAGGGTCTCGGTCGGCACCAGATCGAGGCTGCCGATCGCCACGGTCAGGGCGTTGTTCATCTCGTGGCAGATGGCGGTCACGATCTCCCGGATGGCGTCACGCCGCCGCTGCGCGATGATCTGCTGCTGCGCCTCGCGCGTCCCGAGCATCCGCAGCGTCCTGGTCCGCAGCTCCACGAGGTCGATCGGCTTCAAGAGGTAATCGTCGGCCCCGGCCTCGAATGCTCTGACCTTCGACCCGAGATCGTGGTTGGCTGTCAGCATGACGATGGTGGGGCTCGCACCGCCCTCGAGCGCGCGCATGGCGGCGCAGACCGCGAACCCGTCCTGTCCCGGCAAGATGATGTCGAGCAGGATCAGGTCCGGCTGCCATTCGCGCGCCGCCTCTATCGCCTGGTCGCCGTCGGCGACGAGCCGGACGTGGAGGCCCAGGTGCTCGAGGTCCGCCTTGACGGCGGGTCCGAGCAGCTCGTCGTCTTCGACGATCAGCACTTTGCCGGCCTTGTCAGCCATCACAGCCCGTAGGTCCGCCGCAGCAGGCGCGTCACGCGCGCGGTCAGCTCGGGAACGGAGAACGGTTTCGCCATGTAATCGTCGGTCCCCCCCGATAGCCTTTCGTCCGGTTCCCTTCGTCGGTGCTTCCCGTCAGCATCAGAATCGGTACGAACGCGGTCCGCAGATCCTGGCGCAACCGCTCGCACACCGCAAATCCATCCAGCCTGGGCATGTTGACGTCGAGGATGATCAGGTCAGGCACCTTACCTTCGATCTCCGCCAGCGCGTCCATCCCGTCGTTCGCGCGGACGATGTCCGGCTTGCGCTCGAGGCCGTTGAGCGCCGAGGCGACCGCCACGTGAATCATGGCGTCGTCGTCGACGACCAGGATGCGCGCCTGGCCCGTCGGCAGCAGCCCCTTGACCGGCCGGGACGCGATCAGTTGATCGCCGGGCACCGGGTCGTCTGCCGCCGTGTTGCAGTACGGACACGCTTTCCATTCGAGCTTGAGCTCCTGATGGCAGGAGGCGCACGCGCGCTCCAGCGTGTGCCGGCAGTACGGGCACGTCGAGAAGTTCGCCTGGATCGACGCGGCGATTATACCTGACGAAGGACAGCGCGCCCACGCAACTCGTGCAGGCGATGGAGCACATCCGCAATGGTGGGCGCCAGATCCATGGCCGCGAGGTGCGAAGTCCGGGCCCCGGGATTCCGCAGGGCGGCGCGGCGCACGATGCGCTGTCCGATCGCGAGTATCAGGTGCTGCGGATGCTCGGATCCGGCCGCACCGTGTCGGACATCGCCGAGGTGCTGCACCTCAGCGTCAAAACCGTGCACCTACCGCGTCCGCCTGCTCGACAAGATGCAGATGCAGAGCACGGCCGAGATCATGGGCTACGTCATCGAGAACCGTTGACCGACTCGTGAGCACGCAGTTTCACGTGCCGCCGGATCGGTCTCCACGCCGCCGTCGCGGAATCGTGATCGATTCCTTCGCCGGTTGAGCGCCTTTGTTGGCGCGATCGATCCTGCGCCTCGCCGAGCCGACGAGCGCGGCCGTGTGCGCCGATGCTTCTGCTGCGCTGCTGAGATCGTCGGACGCCTTCTGCAGCCGGTCGAGGGTTTCGCGATGGGCGGCGCGCCACCGTTGCTCGTCTTCCTCGCGTTGCGTCCGCGCGTCGGTGCCGGCGTAGGGCTTTCGCCGGTCCGGGATCACTTTGGCCGCGGCGGGCTGCTTTGAAGCGGTGGTGCGGTCAGCCGCCGCCGGAGGTCGCGGCTTCAGTCCCACCGCAGCACGCTGGTTGGCGGGAAGCGGAACGGGCTGGACGCTCGTGAACAATACGCCACGATGGAATCAACGCGTGACCCAGGGCTTGAACTGCTCTTCTTTCTGCAGTCGGGCGGCCATCGTCTCGGCTTCGCGGCGGGTGTTGAACTTGCCGACGCGGACGCGGAACACCGAGGGCGTGCCGTTGGCGGGCGTCAGCACGTAGGCCGCGTAGCCCTTCGAGCTGAGGCGCCTGGCGATCGCGTCGGCCTCGCTGCGGACGTTCAGCGCGGCGATCTGCACCGCGAATCCCTGCCCGGCCGGTTCACCCGATGCTGCGGCTGGCGCTGGCGCGGGTTCTCTGACCGGCGAAGGCTCCTTCGATGGCGCCGCCTGTGGTGGCGGCGTGCGCGACGCGGTCACCGCCGGTGCGGCCGGTCGCTCCGCCGGCGCGGCGTTGCGATCGGGCGCCGGCTTCAACTGCTCCGCCGGCGCGGTCTGCTTTTCGAGCCGGTTGAAGTAGCTGAGCTCGTCGGCGGCGGGCGGTGGCGCCGCGGTCGTGGGATCCGTTCCGGCCGCGGGCGCAGGAGCCGGCATCGCCGGCTGGGTGGAAATCGTCTCCGCGACCGTACTGATCGGCGCGTTGTCGGGGACGCCGCCGAGTTGCGCTCGCACGCCGCGGCCGACCAGGACGCCGCAGAGGAAGATCACGACCGAGACCACCGTCGCGGCCATGAACAGGAACACCAGCTGTTTCCCGTTCAGTTGGATTTCGTGAAAGCCCTCGTCATGAATCTGTTGCGCCACAACTGATGTGATTTTAGCACGTTAGCGACCCTCGAGCCGCGTCAGCAGCTGCCTGGCCTCGGTCGACGCCGGATCGAGGGCGAGCGCACGCTCGGCCTCCGCGCGCGCAGACGCGGCGTTCCTGGCCTGGCGGTACGCCTCGCCCAGCGCGACGTGCGCCTCGGCCGTTTCCGCGCTCCAGAGGACGATCTTGAACGCGGCGATCGCCTCCTGAACGCGTCCCGTCCGGAGCAGCGTGCGGCCGAGCAGGAGATGCGCCTCGGGAAGATAGGGCGACAGGTAGATCGCGTGGTTCAGCTCGACCATCGCGTCGCGATCGTTCTCCTGCTGGAACAACCGCCGCCCGCGCTCGAGATGGAAGCGCGCGAGTTCTTCGTTGCTGCGCTGCTCGGTGGTGGCCAGCCGCGCGCCGATCTCGCGCGCATGCGGCAGCTCCACGTCGTGCTTCACGCGTTCCAGCCCCCTGGGTACCGCGTCGCCGCCCGGCCGTTTGCTTGGCGCATAGGCGTCCGACAACCGCCGCGCCAGCTCGCGCTCGCGCGTGGCTTCGGCGGCGTTGCTGTCGGCGCCGAGGGCGGCCGCGAGCACGAAGTGCGCGTCGGCGTCAGCGGGATTGCGCCGTACCGCCTCGCGGAGCCAGTAGATGGCCGCCTGCTGATCGCGATCGAGCCAGTACGCATAACCCAGGTTGAACAGGAAATCCTCCTCGTCCGGGTCGGCGTCCGCGGCCTTGTTGAAGAAGTACGCCGGCTGGCCGGCTTGCGGCGTCCCGCCCCGGCGAAGCTGCACCACGCCAAGATTGTTCAGGACCGCGGGGGACGGATCCGCGTCCGCCAGCGCCTTGAACGTCGCGAACGCCTCGTCGAGCTTTTTGAGGTTCAGCTGCGACAGGCCGGCGAGGAATCGCGCGCGGCGGAACCAGGGCGACTCCTCGGCGACGGAGACGACCGAGGCGAGCGCCAGCGCGTGATCGCCCTGCTCGGCGTACACATCCCACAGCGCGAGGCGCGCGGGGTCGAACGACGGCTGTCCCGCAAGCGCGGCCCTGAGATAACTGATCGCCGTCGCCGGTGTTTCGGCCAGCAACCCTTTAATGAAGGCCTCGAACACGGTGACGGGCGGATGCTGTCTTTCGACATCGGCCGCCGAGGTCGTGGAGGCCGGCGCCATGCGGCGCGCGATCCGCTCGAAGGTCGCGAAGAGTTCGGGCAGCGGTCCCCGCTCGGTGACGTCCACCGGCACCCGGCCGGTGTCGAGCGCGATGCTGCGCGCGCGGACGACCACCACGTCGTTTTCGATCTGCAAGGATCCGACGACCACCTGAGACGCGCCCACGAGCTGGCCGATGCGGATGACGGTGGCGTCGGTGAGGACGGCGCCGGGGGGAACCTGAAGCCGCTCGAACGCCCGCTGCCGTTCGGTCCGGCTGATGGCCCCGAGGCCGAGCGCGTTGAGATCGTCGGTGAGCAGAACGGCGGAGGCTTCGGCCAGCCAGAAGATGCGCGCCTCGCGGGTGACGTTCTCGAACGGCATCACCAGGATGCGCGGCGGCGCCGGATGGGTTTGCGTGGCGGAGGGGACCTGCCGGTTCGCCGCCTCTCCGAACTCCGACACCGAACTCCGACACCGAACTCCGACACCGAACTCCGACACCGAACTCCGACACCGAAGGGGTGTCGGACCGAGTGGGACACCATATCTCGCGTCTGCCAGCGCCATCGACAGCGTGAGGATCAGCGCGGCGACACACGGCGTCATGTCGCCTCCGTGGATCCGACCGGCTCGGCCGCCTGACCGCTGGCCAGCGACACGTTCAGCACGCAGGTTGCCTCGCCGGTGCCGCGGCAGGCGATGACCTGGGTGCTCGCGCCGAGGTCGAACAGCGTGAGGAGCCGGGTGAAGGCGGCGGCATAAAAGCCGCACAGCGGGTGCGCCACCCGCTCGCGCACGGTGCAGAAGACCGACGCGCGGATATCGACGCGCGCGGTCCCGCCGCGCAGTCGCGAGATGGCGCGGCTGCCCGTGTAGCTGCTGCGCACGAGGCTTCGCGCGAGCCCCAGCATGATGCGGGTGCGCAGCCACACCGGCGCCGCCTTGATCGCGGCCCGCTGGAACGGCGGCATCGACTGCACGGTCCAGTCCGCCGCGTACTCGCCGGCGCGGGTCGTGACCAGCCGGTATGCGTCCTCCTCCAGGCGCAGAAAACTCAGCACCGCGTACAGCGGGGCGAGGCCGATCGTCCCCTCGCGCAGCCCTTCGGCGTTGAGCCAGTTTTCGTAGAAGCCAAGGCGGGTCGGCAGAATATCGGCGATCCCCTGATGAAGGCTGGCGACGAGGACGCGTCCGATGCTGGCTTCTCGCATGGTCAGGTTAAGATGGCTCAGAGCCAACGCCATGAGCCCTGACACGCGCAGCGCGGCGATTCTGGCCGGCGGTCGGGCGACGCGCTTCGGCGGACGCGACAAAAGCACGCTGCTGGTGGACGGCGTCACGATCCTGGATCGCCAGATCGCTGCGCTCGCCCCGCTGACCGGCGATCTGATGATCGTAGGTGGACCTCCACCTGCCGATCGCGTCCACGAAATCGCGGCGCCGCGCGGTGTCGCCGATATCGTGCCTGGATGCGGCCCGCTGGGCGGCCTGCACGCGGCACTCACCGCGGCGCGCGGCGACGCGCTGTTTCTCGTCGCCTGCGACATGCCCTACCTGTCGACCGCGTTCGTCGCGTACCTGTTCTCGCTCACCGACGGCACGGACATCGTCGTGCCGCAGAGCGAACGCGGGTATCATCCACTGTGCGCCGTCTACACGCGCGCGTGCCTCGAACCGGTGGCGGCGCGGCTCGCGAACCGGCGTCTGAAGATGCGTGAGCTGGTGGACTGCATGCGTACGCGGCCCGTGCCGATCGAGGCCATCCGGCGGTTCGGCGATCCCGATCGGCTGCTCGCGAATGTGAATACGCCGGCCGACTACGAAGGTCTCGAAGCGCTTCAAGGTCACAAACTGTAATCGTATCACGAGCTTAGCGCGCTTCCGCCATGGCTCGAGACCCGACCCCTACATGATTCTGAGCGTTCAACGACAGGTTCACGACGCCATCGCCGCGGCGATCCGCACACGGTTCGGCGTCGCCGACGTGCCCCCGTTCGCCGTCGAGGTCCCCCCGACGCGCATGCTGGGAGATCTCGCGGTACCGGTCGCGTTTCAGCTCGCGCGCGCGCTGCGCAAGGCGCCGAAAACCATCGCGCAAGAGCTGGCGCAGGCGCTGGACCCGATTCCAGGCATCGCCCGCGTCGTCGCCGCGCCCAACGGCTACCTGAACCTGTATCTCGAACGGCAGGCGTTCTTCATCGCCCGCGTCCGCGGGCAGGTGACGCCGGACCGCGTGCCCGGCGGAAAGACAATCGTCGAGCACACGGCCATCAACCCCAACAAGGCCGCGCACATCGGCCACCTGCGCAATGCCGCGCTCGGCGACACGCTCGTGCGCGCGCTCAGCTTCCGCGGCACGCCGGTCGAGACGCAGAACTACATCGACGACACCGGCGTCCAGGTCGCCGACGTCATCGTCGGCTTCCGGGAGATCGAGCACCGCACGCTCGACCAGGTGCGGACGATTGCGGACACGAACCGGTTCGACTACTACTGCTGGGATCTGTACTCGAAGGTGACCGAGTGGTACGCCGGCGATCCAGATCGGCTCGCGATCCGCGCCGCGGTCCTCCACGATCTGGAGCGCGGCGGCAACGACACCGCTGCGCTGGGCACGTTCATCGTGGATCGAATCGTCCGCGCGCATCTGAAGACGATGGCGCGGCTCAACATCGGCTACGACCTGCTGACGTACGAGGGCGACATCCTGCGGCTGCAGTTCTGGGCGCACGCCTTCGAAACGCTGAAGGCCCAAGGCGCCGTCTTCCTGCAGACGGAGGGCAAACTGGCGGGCTGCTGGGTCATGCGGATCGAGGAGGGTCGTGACGCGCGCGCCGCCGCCGAAGCCTCCGCGAGCGAAGGCGGAACGGCGTCAACCGACCCGAGCGAAGACGACGCGGCCGACCTCGAGCAGCGCGAAAAAGTGATCGTGCGATCGAACGGCGTCGTCACCTACGTGGGCAAGGATCTCGCTAACCAGTTCTGGAAATTCGGGTTATTGGGGCTCGACTTCCACTACCGCCTGTTCGCGGCCACCCAAACTCCGACACCGAACTCCGACACCATGGCCGCCCAAACTCCGACACCAAACTCCGACACCAAACTCCGACACGACACCAAACTCCGACACCGGCCTTTGTGGGCGACGACCTCGGGCGAGAACGAGCCGGGCGCGCCGCCGTTCGGCCACGCGCAGCGGATCTACAACGTGATCGACTCGCGGCAGATGTACCTGCAGGCGCTCCTCAGCCAGGCGCTGCGGACGCTCGGGCATCCCCGGGAAGCCGAGGACTCGATTCATTTTTCGTACGAGATGGTCGCGCTCTCGCATGCAACGGCGCGCGAGCTGGGGTACGAAACGGCCGCGGACGGCGAAGACGCGAAGAAACCGTTCGTCGAGGTGTCCGGACGCAAGGGCCTGGGGGTCAAGATCGACGACCTGCTCGACCTCCTCACGAACAAGGCGGCCGCGGAGGTCGCCACGCGCAACCCGGCGTTGACGCCCGAGGAATGCGAACGCGCCGGCACGCAGATCGCCGTCGGCGCCATCCGGTACTTCATGCTGAAGTTCTCGCGCGGCAAGCTGATCGTGTTCGATATCGAGGAGGCGCTCAGTTTCGAAGGCGAGACCGGGCCCTACCTGCAGTACGCCGTGGTCCGGGCGAACAACATCCTGCGCAGGCTGCAGGATCGCGACGGGGTGTCGGAGGCCGACGTGCTCGCGTCGCTCGACGACCTGCCGCCAGGTGAGATCACCGGAGAGTCCGAGGACCCGACGCACGACCTGTGGGCGGTGGTGTTCGAGGCGTCGCGTCTGGATGAGGTGGTCGAACAGGTCGTCCGCTCGCTGGAATTCTCGGGGCTGGCCAAATACGCGTTCGGGCTGGCGCAGACGTTCAACGCGTTCTACCATCGGTATCCGATCCTCAACGAAGAGCGGACGGATCGGAAGCGGTGGCGCGCCGCCGGCGTCGCCTACGTGCGCGCGCAGCTCACGCGCGCGCTCGGTTTGATGGGCATCGACGTTCCGAATCGAATGTAAATTATGACGGTCATTGGCATTGCAGCGTGCCGCAAGCTCGAAGACTACCGGCAGTCGATTCTTCACGCGGGCGGTGAGCCGCGGATCCTCGAGTCGTCCCTCTCGATCGAGCAGGCGCTCGCCGGCATCGACGGGCTCATGCTCACCGGCGGCGGCGACGTCGCGCCGTCCCGTTA
>JAYVYV010000183.1:0-11063 GCA_043783985.1 Acidobacteriota bacterium
GCGGTAGAACTCGAAGGCGTTGCCGCGAAACGCGTTCGACCCCTGCTTGATCGACGCGTTGATGACGGCGCCGGCGGCCTTGCCGAATTCCGCGGAGTAGGTCCGCGTCTGCACGCGGAACTCCTGGAGCGCGTCCACCGGCGGCTGCACCACCTGCGCGCTGCGCTCCTGCAGGTTCGTCGAGAACGAGTTGTTGTCCGCGCCGTCGAGCGTGAAATTGTTCCACGTCGCGAAATTGCCGTTCACGTTGAAGAACGTATCCTCGCCGCGGCTCGTCAATCCGGCCGGCGCCACCACCACGCCCGTGGTGAGCAGCGCCAACTCCGCGTACCGCCGGCCCAGGAGCGGCAGATCCGTGACCTGCCGCTGGTCCACGGCGTAGCCCATGTCGGCCGTCTGGGTTTCCAGCAGCTCCGCTTTGGCGGTCACGACCACCTCTTCGGCGACCTGGCCGACGACCAGCGTGAAGTTGATCTCGGGGCGGTCCTGCACGTGCAGCTCGATCTGCTGCCGAACCGCCCGACGGAATCCCTGCAGCTCCGCCGCCACGTCGTACGTGCCAATCTTGAGGTTCGGAAAGACGTACTCGCCCTTCTCGTTCGTCAACGCCGTGAGCGCGACTCCGGTGCCGGCTTGCGTCGCCGTGATGGTGGCTCCGGGAATGATCGCATTTGATGTGTCACGGACGGTCCCGACGATGGCCGCGGTATCCAGTTGCGCGAAGGCACGGACATTCATCGGCCACAGCGCCCCGAGCGTCAGCAACACGATGACCCGTCCACATGTTCCCAATCTCATTCCGGTCCTCCCGCGA
Organism: Acidobacteriota bacterium; assembly: GCA_043783985.1. Lineage (GTDB taxonomy): Bacteria > Acidobacteriota > Vicinamibacteria > Vicinamibacterales > CAVVIG01 > CAVQFC01. Next base: position 815 of record JAYVYV010000183.1, read on the forward strand.
GCAAAGGCTCACCGGCGTTCAGGCGATCGGACACGCGAGGCGCCCGAAGCGCTTCGCCGGATGCCCGGTACCGCGGACGCCATGCTGAATAGCTGCAGAGTATCGCGATCCGACGCCGGCAGTGTCAAGGCCTGAACGCGTCAAATGCGCTACCGAACGTCTCCGTCCGTTCAAGTCGTGCCTTGGGCGGATCGACGCGGATCTCGATCCGGCCCTCTGGCGAAGCGGTTCGCTGATCTTGCCACCCGGATTCGTCCAGCCGGATCGCTCCCGCTACCGGGAGTTCTGAGATCGCCCGAGCGACAGCAGGTTCGCCAGGAGCCGATACGCGCCGGGGACGCCAAAGGGGAGTTGACGATGCAGGGCGAAGGCGCAGTATGTGTAATGCCCGCGGCCGACATCGGCAGTCAGCCAGCCGCCGCGTTGAGGCGCCTGACCTCGATCGTGTGTCTCGAGCAGCGCCGTGTACGCCGCGTCCCACCGGTTGAAGAATTTCGACCCCCGTTGTTCGACCCAGCCCTCGAAGTCTGCCGGGCCGATCTCGTTCGGCACATGCAGCAGACGATGGCCGGCGGCCAGGATCTGGACGGGAGCGTCCTCCTCGGACACTTCCTCGGCGTCGCGGGGCAAATCGGCTGGATACGGCGCAAACCTCGATGGATCGAACTCGCTGGGAGTGTTGTACAGAACGATCAGGTGACCGCCGTCCCGGACGTAGGCCATCAGCCTCGCGTGCGCGGTCTTGAGCACCGGGCGTATGCCGTACGCGCGCGTGCCGGTGACAATCGCGTCGAAGAACGACAGATCGCCGCGCGCCAGTTCGTCGTCGCTCAATAGCTGCACGCGCGCGCCGAGTTGAGCAATGCCGCTCGGCACGCTGTCGCCCGCTCCCATGACATAGCCGACACGCAACCCCGGCGGGATGCGGACGTCGATGCCCCGAACGACGACCGACGCCGGATGATAGAGAGCGCGCGCCTCGAGATCCCGGTGGGCGACGACCTCGTAGCCCTCAGTGTATTCCTGCGCACCGATCGACGCCACGGCGTCGATCCGATACGTCCGATTCTCAATCGCGGGAGTGGACACCAGAAAGCGGTGACTGGACTCCTCGCCGGCGCGTGCGAAGTGGAAAGGCGCGCCGGCCGGCTCCGCCCGCCAGCCGGCGGGCAGCCTCAGTTGCAGGCGGCCCTCGGTCGGACGGTTCCCGAGCAGGTCGACCTGCACGGTCAACTGTCCCGGTTGCGTCGTCAACGGCGCAATGGCGAGCGACGGGTTGACCTTGACCGCCACCGCCGGGACGACGGTGAGGTCGCGCAGGACGTACCCGTCGGGAAGCTGCGCTTCCCTGCGCCGAATCGGCTCGCGAATCTCCACCCGCTGGCCGTCAACGGTGTAGTGCACGACCGCGACGAACGGGCTGGCCGCCGCCGCCCGATGACGCTGAGGCTCCTCCTCGATCACGTAGCGGCTCTCCTCAACGGAGGCGCGCGAAAAATAGGGGCGCGTGATTTTCGCAGAACTCGGGACACTGACGGTCTCGCGCGCCAGTTCCAGCGTCCGACCGGCGTTTAATGGAGTCGCGGTGGGGAACGGAGCGGGCATGGCGTCCGCAAACAGCGCATAGTCGAGCGGGACGATCCCGATACGACTGGGGTTTGTCAGCGTCACCCGGACTTCGAACGTCTGTCCAGGTGTGACGGGGCCCATGACCGGCGGCGCTGTGAAGACGCCTGACGCGCTCGAACCGGTATCGGTGGTCCCTGCTGGCTGGGCAACTGCCGCCCATTCGAGCCCCAAGGCTGCGGTGATCGCCTCCATGAACTGCGATTCCTTGATCCGCAGGAGAGCCGAAGCGTCCGCATCGCCGGACAGCGTCGATCGCGCGGCCCTGGTCGCCGCCAGTCCCCGCACCAGCGCGGGCACGCTCGCGGAGGGATCGGCCAGCCTGAAATCGGCAGCCGCCTGAGCTGATGCGCCGTCAATGGCCGACAACAACCGCACAACCCCACCGGGTGCCGGTTTCCGCAACGCAGCGAACAGGCCCGGAAGGGTCACGTCAATGCCGTCGAAGAGCGACGCCTCGCGCATGGGAGCCGCGACGACACTGTCGAGCCGCTGGTAATAGAGCGATGCCGATCCGGTCTGGCGCTCGTACCTCGCGCCGTTCTGTGAGCGGTGCGCGTTCAGGCCAGCCCGTCCAACGTTGTTGTACGTGTCGCCGAGCCATGGACTGTACTGCCCCGTGTCCACGCGAACGGTCCAGTCTTCGTCCTCCCGTGCGCCGCCGCGATACAGTTTGAGCGGCTGCCACGGACCGACGTCGGCAGACAACTGATCGGAGAACCGGCCCGCATCGCCCGCCGCGCGGAACGCTTCGCGCGTGATGAGCGCGGCGGCCGACGACGCGCCGTGGCCATCGCGCGCCGTGCCCTGAAACCGTGAGATCAAGACGAGCGGTCGATTGACGCGGATGACATGGACGACGTCGCGCAGGATCTGTTCGCGTCCCCACTTGTCCAGCGCTTCATCGGGCCGCTTCGAGAAGCCGAAGTCGATCGCGCTCGTGAAGTATTGATCGTCGACGCCGTACAGGCGGCCGGCTCGCAGCATTTCCTCGGTTCGCAACAGACCCAACGCATCGAACAGTTCGCTGCCGATGGCGTTATCGCCCCCTTCGCCACGATTGAACGTCAGCAGCGCGGTCCGTACGCCCTGCCCTCGGCCGAGCAGCGCCAGCATGCCCCCGTGCTCCTCGTCGGGCTGTCCGATCGTGAGCATGAGGCTGGCGGTGGTCCGGAGCTTCAACAGTTTCTGCCAGACCCCGACCGAGCCGCGGTCCTGCGGTAACGGCTCCGAGTGCAGACGCGACAGGAGCAGGACGAGCGCGAACGGCAGGAGCAGCCGGCGAATCAGTGGCGTCATGGTGTTTGGCAAGCGGTTCAGATCAGGGACATTCCACCTGGACACCGAGGCCGTCGGCGATGCGGTTGACGAACGCGTAGTAGGCCGCGACCTCGGCGATCGCGAGAATGTCAGCGTCGCCGAACCCGGCGGTCCGCAGCGCCTCGACATCGGCCCGGATCATCGTCGCCGGCGCGCGCGTCAGTTTTTCCACATACTCGAGCATGGCCACGCGCCGACCGTCCAGCCCGGCGGACCGATAGTCCCGCTCGATCCGTTCGAGCAGGCTGTCGTCGTTCAGCAAGCGGCGCAGCCCGCGCCGATGGTGCGTGACTCAATAATGACAGCCGTTGAGGCCGCTGACGACGAGCGCGATCATCTCGCGCTCGCGTGTGGGCAGGCCGGCGGTTCCCGCCATCGAGGAGCGGTAGAGCGCCACATGGGCCCGCAAGCCGCCGAGGTTGAGGGAATGAATCTTCAGAACGTTGTCGACGCTGCCGCTGGCCGGGTCGATGAGCGACCCGTACAGCGCCGCCAGTTCGCCGCCCGCGGCGTCCTCTTCGATGACCCGGATCCACGCCATTCTGCTGCTCCTCGATGAAACGCCTTCGCGCACCAGTCCAATTCCAGCATGGACTGCCCCCATCCGCACCCGCGAGATTAGGATACCGGACGTGGTCATCGGACGGACGGATTCCCTGACGTCGGCGATCGCCCGGGACGGCTATGCCTTCGTGCACGCCGCCGAGATGCGCGATCTGCTGACGCGGGCGGGCTCGCTCGACGATTGGCAGGCGTTCGCCTCGAGCTGGGACACGCTCGAGATCGATCGGTACATGGCCGACGGCGGCCGCTACAGACGCCGGCGCCACGCCGTGTTTGCCGCGACGGCCAGCGGCCCCATCGTCCGGGCGGCGCATCAGCCGCACTACCAGAGCCGCGACTACAACGCGTTGAACGGGGGCGTCGCCCGGTGGTTCGAGCCGGTCGATCCGGTCGTCGCAAACGGCGACACCATGCAGTCGATTCTGGAGTGCTCGCGATCCTTGTTCGAGCAGCTCGCCGGGGGTCACGAGTGGCACGTCGAGGTGCACCAGTTCCGGATCGAGGCGCGGCCGGGCGAAGAAGGCCGCCCCACTCCAGAGGGCGTGCACCGGGACGGGGTGGACTACGTCCTGGTGCTGCTGATCGAGCGGTGCAACATCGCCAGCGGCACCACGACCGTGCACCAGCTCAACGGCGATGAGCTCGGCGCTTTCACCCTGACGGTGCCCTTGGATGCCACGCTGCTGGACGACGCCAGGGTCGCGCACGGCGTCACACCCATCGAACCGGTGAACGTGGACCTGCCCGCCTACCGAGACGTGCTCGTCGTGACGTGGCGACGGCGTGAACAGGACGCGGGCATCAGATAGCGCAGCTCCTGCCCGCGGCCATCAGCACCAGGCGCGCCGGGAATTTTTTGACGGTCTCGCGGTATCTTCGAACCGTGGATCGAGATCGCACGAGGGGCGCCACCCGGCGCGAGCTGCTGAAACTGAGCCCTGTACTGCTGCTGGGCGCCTTCGCGGTGCCCTCGTGGCAGGACCGCCTGCTCGATACAGGTGTGCGGTTCAGCGACGCCATGTCGAAGGCGATCTTCCGTCCGACCCACCCTGCCCCGTTGTTCGCCGACGCCGACGTCGTGCCGTTCGAGAATTTTCCCTACAATTTCTTCGACGTCGTCGACCCGGAGGTGGATCTCGCACGCTGGACCCTGCGCGTGGGCGGGGCGGTGAAGAGGCCCGGCTCCTACCAGCTCGAACAGATTCGCGCGCTGCCTGTCGTGCGGCAGAACACGCGCCATATCTGCGTCGAAGGGTGGGATGTCGTGGGCCGATTCGGCGGCGCGCGGATCGCCGACTTCCTGGATCTGGTGGGTGCGGATCCGGGCGCCGGATATGTGACCGTCACCTGTGCCGACAAGTACTACGAGTCGCTCGACATCGCCACGGCTCGACATCCCCAGTCGTTGCTCTGTTACGAGATGTACGACAAGCCGCTCGACCGCGGGCACGGCGCGCCGCTCCGCCTCCAGATGCCGACCACGCTCGGCTACAAGCAGGCCAAGTACCTCATGACCCTCGACGTGCAGCACGTCCTTCCCGCGAAGCGCAGCCACTGGGGCGATCAGGGCTAGAGCTGGTACGGAGGCGTCTGATGACCACGCCGCCTCCGAGCGCGCGCCCCGCCTACCAGCACCCGTGGTTCGTGCGCATGGTGCATTGGACCAATGCCGCGGCGATGGGCGTGCTCGTGGGCAGCGGCCTGATGATCTTTTCGGCCTTTCCGAGCTTCGGCGCGAAAGTGCCGGAGCATGACTTGATAGAAGGCGTCCCGCAGGTGCTGACGCTCGGCGGCTGGCTCGGAGGCGCGCTCCAGTGGCATTTCACGTTCATGTGGCTCTTCGCCGGCGGCGGGATCGCGTACGTGATCGCGCAGGTTGCCACCGGTCATTTTCGAACGGTGCTGTTCACCAGGCGTGACCTTCCCGGCGTGTGGCCGATGGTGCGGCACTACTTCCTCTCCGGGCCGAAGCCGGCGGCCACCAGGCAATACAACGCCCTGCAAAAACTGGCCTATACCTCGGCGGTACTGCTGGGCGTGCTCCAGCTCGTGACCTGACTCGTGATGTACAAACCGTCGCAGTTCTCGGCCCTCGGCGCGCTGCTGGGCGGGTACCACAACGCGCGGCTCCTGCACTTTCTCGGAATGAGCGGCCTGCTCGCGTTCATCCCGGGGCACCTCATCATGGTCGCCCTCCATGGATGGGATAATTTCCGGTCGATGCTGACAGGCTGGAAGATGTCACCGGGGTACGACGTGGCAGGTGTGGCGCAGGATCGCGAGCGATCGTCGGAGCAGTTAACGTAACTGAAACAGGAGAGAGACATGAAGCGAGTGATGATGGCGATGTGTTGCGCGTACCTGATGGCAGGCGTGGCGTCGGCTCAGGCCGGGACCATGGACAAGAAAGACAAGATGGGCAAGATGGGCAAAGACAAGATGGGCAAGCCCATGATGGTCACCGGCTGCGTCGCAGCGGGATCAGAGGCCGGGCACTACATGCTGACCAACGGCATGATGGCCGGGGACACGATGGGCAAGTCGTACGCCCTGATGGGCGGCGAGCTGAAGGCGCACGTGGGCCACAAAGTGGAAGTCACCGGGACCATGGACGACGGGAAGATGATGGCCAAAGGCAAAATGATGGACAAGGACAAGATGGACAAGGACCACATGTCCAAGGACAAGATGGGCATGTCCGAGATGCACCGCGCCCTGCACGTCACGTCCGTCAAGATGCTCGCGGCGACCTGCCCGTAACAGTCCACCGGGGCGGGCACACGAGCCCGCCCCGCCAGTCGTGACGCGCTCGACCTTACGGCGAGCCTCGTTCGTCAGGCTGCACGGCCTCCCGCGCCGGTCGGGCCATCGACGTCAGCGCGCCTCGTGGAGCGCGGACGAGGCCAGCGTGAACGAACCCGCACCGACCATCCGGCGGCTCTGCGTCTCCTGGACGAGCACCACGACGCGCAGGTGCTCGGGCTTCCAGTCGCGCGACAGCGCCAGCGGCGCCGTCACCGAGAACGTCCGCTGCCGAGGCGAGAGCGTCCCGACGGTCGAGAGGCTGCGGACGACGGCGCTGTGCTTCAGCACGCGGCCGGCATTCTCACCCCGCCGAACATTGGTGACCAACTGATCCTCGGTGATGGCGATGATGACATCCGCGGTGTCGCGCAGCGGCACCTCCGGCGACGCATCCACGCGGACGTCGACGTGGACACGGTCGCCCTCGACTCGAGCCACCACGTCCACGGCCGCTTTCGGCTGCTGCGCGGCTTTCTCGATCGCCCGCCGCACCGCGCCCGCGTCGCTCCCGACGTGCTCGCTCTGCCCGTCCACCACAATCTGGGGCGTGTAGATGCTGTTGCCGTGGAACACCTTGGCGTCGTATTGCGACTGGCGGCTGGTGAAGCTCGCCGACGAGAAAGGATCGCGCCAGCCGAGCCGGTCCCAATAGTCGACATGCTCGCCAAGCGCGATGATCTCCACGCCTGCCACCGGCTGGCTCGCCACGAGGCGCGAGAGCACGTCGTCTGCCGCCGGGCAGCTCGAGCAGCCCTCCGAGGTGAACAGTTCGGCCACGACCGCCACCCGCGCATGGGCATCCGCCACGCGCAGCCGCTCGCCCGACAGGTTGATGGCCGCCCAGGCCAGCCCGACACCGATGGCGCACGTCAGGCCGATGAACCTGGATGTTCCCGCATTCTTGAATGTCTGACGCATGTTGAACTCCCCCCTCGTCGCGCGCGCCCTATGCGCCGGCGAGATGCCGATACACCGGATCGGCAACCGCGCGCGCGACGGCAAGATTGTCCGCGTCGCCGAGCTCCGAGACGACGAAGACCCAATGACGGGGCGCCGCGAAGGCCGCCGCACGAAACCCTTCGACCTGCGGCAGGCCGATCACCGCGGGGGCCGGGCTCGGAGTGCGCCCCCCTCGACCTGCCGCGGGACCGACCGCGTCCGCAGCTGTGCGTTCAGCAACCAGGATCGACACCAGGCGCCCCTGCTGCCGCAGCACGACGTGGGCAAACCGACGCCCTTCGAACACGCAGACATGGGCCTCGACGAAATCGAAGGGCTGTCCCTGTTTGTCGCGAGCGGCCTTGACCGCTTCATCGAGCGAACGGTAGCTCGCGTCGTACAAACGCGCCGCATCCTCGAGCGAGATGGGCGACTCGGCCAGCTGGAAATGGAGCGCGCAGTCGCGATGGTCGCCCGCCGCGTCGCGCGACACTCTTCGTACGGCGCCGTCCATCGCAGCCGCCTCTGTGTCCGCCACGGCGGGACGCTCGCTGGTCGTGCTCCGCCAGACGGCCCGCCCCGCGACGGTCGCGAGGAGGAGCCCCGCGGCAATCGCCCACCACGCCGAGATGCGGCGGCGGCTCGCCGCCCGCGTGCCCCCAGCCTTGACCCGCAACTGCCGCGAGAGGCGCGACACGAGGGCAGGATCGGGTTGGAGCGTCTCGGCGGTCGCGAATGCACGCTGGAGCGTGGCGCGCAGCTGCCGCCGGCCGATGACCTCGGCGCGGCACGCGGGACACTCTTCGAGATGCCGGAGCACCTCGTGATTCGTCTCCACGAGCAACTCTTCCGCCAGATAGGAGTCCGCGATTTCCCGAAGATCTCGGCACTGCATCGTCATCTCACCCTCTTTATCCCTCTTGCACCGGCGTTCACGAGCGCTCCGCGCGCCGGATGCCGCGTGCGCCCGCATACGACGCGAGCTCAACCCTCAACAGGCCGCGTCCGCGGTGCAACCGTGACATCACCGTGCCAAGCGGGATCTCCAGCGCTTCCGCGATCGCCTTGTAGCTCAGCTCTTCGACGTCGGAGAGGACCACGATCTCCTGATACTTGCGCGGCAGCCGGTCGAGCGCGTGCAGCACCTCTTGGTCGGTGACGTGTTCGGGAATGGACGGCGCGATCGCCACCGTCTGCGCGATGCGTTCCTCGGCGTCGTCCACGGCCACCACCGGCGACCGTCCGAGCTTGCGGCGGCGGTTGCTGCGCACGTGCTGCATGATCGTCACGAGCCAGGCGCGACAATTGGTGCCGGGCTCGAACCGGTGAAACGACTCCAGGGCTCGCGTCAGCGTCTCCTGGACCAGATCCTCGGCTTCGGTCCGATCGCGTTCGAGCCACATCGCGAGACGGAACAGTCCCGGGGCGTGCGGCATCGCCTCGGCCTCGAACGCCGTCCAAGTCCGTTCGACGCTTGATGGACCCGTATGCTGTGGCATGAGAACTCGCGCGGACGGCAGCCGTTCCGCGTCTCTCCAGAAGATCACCGGCGCCGCCCCATTTATTCCATGGCGGCGTCCTCATCGATATACGCTGGAATAAATCGGCCGTCTGGGAGATTATCTCTTGGTGAACAATTTACGCTCGCTTGCCTCCGCCATCGTCGGGATCACGTTGGCGACCGTTGCGTGGCCCAGAGCCGGCGCGCCGCAGCCGCCCGCGACTCCCGCCGTCGATGTGGAGACGGTCGGACCGAAAGTCGGCGCCACGGTGCCCGACTTCACGCTGCAGGATCAGACGGGCCAGACGCGCGCCCTGTCGTCGCTCCTCGGGCCGAAGGGCGCCGTCCTGGTGTTCTTCCGCTCGGCCGACTGGTGACCCTACTGCAAAGCGCAGCTCGTGGAGCTGCAAGGCCGCGCGGCCGACCTGCAACGGGAGGGCCTCGGGATCGTGGGGGTCAGCTACGACCCGGTGCCGGTGCTCGCCCAATTCTCCTCGCGCATGAACGTGCGTTTTCCGCTCCTGTCGGATCCGGGGTCCGCCACGATCAAGCGGTTCGGCATCCTCAACACGACGCTCGACAGCGCCAACCCGCTGTATGGCATTCCGTTCCCCGGCACGTTCATCATCGACGCGCACCGCGTGGTGACGTCGCGGTTTTTCGAGACCGCCTACCAGGAACGCGACACCATCTCGAGCATCCTCGTGAAACTCGGCGGTCGCCTCGACGTGCCGGCCACGAAACAGACCACGCCTCATCTCGCCATCACGTCGTTCGCCACGGACCAGGTCGCCACGCCCGGCACGCATCTCTCCCTGGTGCTGGACATCGTTCCTGCGCCGCGCGTGCATGTGTATGCCCCCGGCGTCTCGGACTACAAACCGATCGCGCTCAGCGTGCGGCCGCAGCCGGGCCTGGTGATCCGAAGCGCGCGCTTCCCCGCGGCGGAAGACTATTTTTTTGCGCCGCTGAAGGAGCACGTCGCGGTCTACCAGAAACCGTTCCGCCTCGTGCAGGACGTCATGATCGATCCGTCGCCGCAGGGGACGGCGGCGCTCAAGGACGTGACGAGCCTGACGATTACCGCGGCCCTGGACTATCAGGCGTGCGACGACAAGGTCTGCTTCATCCCGCAGTCGGTGCCGCTGTCGTGGACCGTATCCCTGGTGCCACTCGACCGCGTCCGGACGACGCGACCCTGAGCCCGCCGACCGCCGGGCCCGAGGATGCGATAGAATCGCCGTAAGGAGCACTCCTCATGGCGTTTCCGGGCACGGGCACGATCTGGATGAACGGCAAGCTGGTGGACTGGAAGGACGCGAACGTTCACATCGCGACCCACGTCATCCACTACGGCAGCGGCGTGTTCGAAGGCGCCCGCTGCTACGCCACGCCGAAAGGCTCCGCCTGTTTCCGCCTCGACGCGCACATGCGCCGCCTGCAGCACTCGGCCAAGATTTACCGGATGGAGTACGCGCTGGACCTGGGCGGCTG
>JAYVYV010000184.1:0-4111 GCA_043783985.1 Acidobacteriota bacterium
AACGGCTTCGAGCCGACCTGCGCGTGGTAGATGAGGTACGACGTCAGGAACACCACCGACGTGCAGAACGCCGCGATCATTACCGCGCGATGCTGCGCCACACGGCCCTGCCGGATGAGGACGTAGCCCGTCGTCAGCAGGACGAAGCAGGTGGCGTTGAGCGTGGCGTTGACGGCCGGCAGATCGGAAACGGTCACGTCAGATCTTGTTGACGATCATCAGGATCCAGAGCAGCGGCAGATAGGTGATCGATCCGTAGAAGAGGGCCCGGGCGGTGGTTTCGTTTCGCGCGGAGGCGAACCGCACGGCGAGCCAGAAGAGCGCCGCGCCGAGCACGATCGCGACCACGAAATAGAGGTTGCCGGCGAGCCCGCTGAACGTCGGTTCCAGGCTTGCGAGCGCCAGCAGGAACCCCCAGTAGACCGCCTGCTTGCCGGCCCGCTTGCCGTCGGGATCGATCACCGGCAGCATCGGGAAACCGGCCCTGCCGTAGTCCTCGCGGTACAGCCACGCGATCGCCATGAAGTGCGGGAGCTGCCAGCAGAACACGATCGCGAAGAGCGCCGCACCGCTGCGATCGACGCTGCCGTGAGACGCGGTCCAGCCGATCAGCGCCGGCAGCGCGCCGGGCACCGCGCCGACGATGGTGGACAACGGCGTGCGCCGCTTCAGCGGCGTGTAGATCGCCAGATAGATGAGCAGGGTCGCCAGCGCCAGCGCCGCAGACAGCCAGTTGGCGCGTGCGGCGAGCAGCGCGAGGCCGGCCGCCGACAGCCCGAAACCGAAGACGCCCGCGCCGGCCGGCGTGACGCGTCCGGCGGGCAGTGGACGCAGCCGCGTACGCCGCATCAGCGCGTCGGTGTCCCGTTCCACGAGCTGGTTCAGCACGGCCGCGCCGCCCGCGACGAGCGCCGTCCCTGCGACTGCTTCCGCCATCGAGACGAGATCGGCGCGGCCCGCGACGCCGAGATAATAACCGGCGGCGCTGGTCGCGACGACGAGGACGTTCAGGCGCGGTTTCGTGAGCGCGAGGTAGTCGGCGAGGACGGAGGCGCGCGCATCCGGCAGCGTGATCGCCGCCGCGTCGGCGGGCGCCTGCTTCACGCGCGTGCTCCACCGCGTGAAACCGCGGAGCTCGCCGAGACCGGATGGTTGTTGTTTGTCTGCGTGCTCAGCGTTCTCTGCGGTTCCATCCCGTCGTGGTACGTGAAGCTGCCGCGCCACGATCGCAGCGTCAGCACCAGCGACGTCGTCAACACCATCGCGCCGCACACGACATGGAGACTGTTCGTCCAGGGATCGCGGCGGCTGAGGACCGTGAGCGCGCCGAGCGTCACCTGCGCGGCCACGAGCGCGACGAGGAGCGCGGCCGGACGCAGCAGCTCGCGGCGATCGCGGTAGCGCGACCACACGTGGGCGAACAGCGTGAGGATCGTCAGCGCGACCAGCAGCGCGCCGACGCGGTGCGTGAAGTGGATCGCGATCGCGCTGCTCCAGTGGTCGGGCACGAGATGGCCGAACATCCACGGGAAATCAGGGATCGCCAGCCCCGCGCCCGTATGTCTCATCGTCGCGCCCACGAGAATCTGCGCGTAGATCATCATCGTCGCGCCCGTCGCCAGCCGTCGTAGCGGCGGCCCGGTGCGTCCGCCGTCACCGATATGTCCGTCCGGACCGGGACGCCGGTCGACCCCCACGTCATTCGTGTATCCCGCGATCCAGCCGGGCGACGTGAAGATCGCAATCGCCACCGTCATGCAGAAAAAGATTTCGGCCAGGCCGGCGTGCGCGGTCGAGACCGCCGACGGGAGAAAGAACAGCACCGTGAGGCCGCCGAGCAGACCCTGCGCGACCACCGATCCGAGCGTGGCGAGGCCGAACCAGCGCAGCCATCGTCGCGGCTCGGCCATCCAGAGCCAGACCGCCATGATGACCGCGAGAAAGCCGACACCGCTTGCGATCAGCCGGTGGCCGTGTTCGTACAGAATGTTGGCGACCCACATCGACGGCGGGAACGTGAACATGTTCCAGCCGTAGCTGGTGGGCCAGTCGGGTACCGAGAGTCCCGCGTCGTGGCTCGTGACGAGGCTGCCCGCCAGGATCAGGAGGACCGTGCAGGCGACGAGGAGCTTGGCGAAACGGTGAAGCATAGGCCAGGTGGATCGGGTAGGGCGGGTGAGGCAGGTGGGTGGGTGACCTCGCCTGGCCGACCTCCCAGGCCCACCTCCCTACCTGCCTTACCCCGGCCGGTCGGACCGCTTCTAGTTCGTGGCGGTCGCTGCCGCGGCCTTGAACGTGAAATTCACGTCCTTCGAGTCCTTGGCGCCGAGCGTCACGCTGGCCGTCTGCACGCCGAGCTTCTCGTGCCACGCTTCGATCGTGTAGGTCCCCGGAGGAAGGCCCTTCAGCTCGAACTTGCCGTCCTTGTCGGTGACCGCGAAGTACGGGTGGCTCAGGACGCCCACGTAGGCGTTCATCCAGCCGTGCACGTCGCACTTGAAGGGGACCATCACTTCCTGCTTGTCGAAGGTGTGGGACATCTTCATGCCCTGAATGGGCTGGCCGTTGTTGAACTCCGCGTTGCCTTTGGGCATCGCGTGGATGTTGTGCAGCGTCGGATCGCTGTTGACGATCTCGAGCGGCTGGTTCACGCGCATCCCGAACACGTGCGGATGGTACCGGCAGTCCTTCTGGTCGATCTTCGCCGTCTCGGTCGGCGTGTCGAACACGTAGTTGGCGCCGAGGCCGTCCTTCACGTACACGAAGACGTTGCCGAGCGATTTGCCGTCGGCGCTGACCATGTAGGTCTCCTGCGACTGGGGCGACGAGTTCGCCTTCACGCAGACCGGATCGGCATTCATCTTGATCAACTCGTTCTTCGGCACGGCGCCGTCGAGCATCGCCACGCCCTTCACGTCGCCCGCCGTCGCGGTGTCGACCTTCTGGCCCGCGGGGGTCGCCGAGGGGGACTCGGGCTTTGCGGACGTGCTCGACGTTTCCTGACTTCCGCCGCACGCCAGCGTCGTGGCGAGCGCGATTCCAAGCAGACCGACCCAGGTGTTTCGTAGGCGCATTGAGCTCTCTCCTGAACAAAAAAGACCGATGACAAACAACTGTCTATTCTACCTTGCTTCCTGCTTTTCGCTTGGCTTCCTGCTTCTCGTTTTCTACTTTGCTTCCCTGAGCTTCCTCTCGACGCGGTCGGCCATCCAGTGGGGGTCCCACCATTCCACGGGGTTGACCATCCGGCCGCCGACCAGCAGGGTGAAGTGCAGGTGGTCGCCGCCCGCCAGACCGGTCGAGTCGCTGCGGCCCAGGACCTGGCCGCGTGTGACCGTGTCGCCGACCTTGACGTCGAACGACGACAGGTGTCCGTAGAGCGACTGCACGCCCTGTCCGTGGTCGATGATCGCGCAATTACCGTAGATGCCGAGCCAGTTCGCGTGCACGACCGTCCCACGGTTGGCGGCGACGACCGCCACGTGGGCGGTGACGGCCAGGTCGAATCCCAGGTGCGTCTGCCGGTCGACTTCTGCACCCCGGTACATGTAGGTGCGGTGGTCTGCAAAACCGGCCTCGACCTGCGAATTGCCGAGCTGCACGAAGGACTCGTCCCACAACCGAGTCGGAGACGTCCGGCTGGCGAGCGCCCGGATCTCTTCCGCGTTCATCCGGCGCAGGTCTCCGTTGATCGTGACGAACGCTGCCAGGCGTTCGCCTGGGGACGGCACCGCCAGCTTCAGGCCCGGCGAGTGTTCCAGGATCTCGGGCACCACTCGATCGATGAACGCATCGTCGAGAGCGATGCGGCTCTTCTTGAACGGTTTTTCGAAGACGTTGTCGACGAAACTGGTTCGGGCTTCGTTGCCCGCCTCGTCGCGGGCGAAGGCCACGATAGGCGCGTTGAGCGGCTGGTCGTGCAGCAGCGCGAAGAACGCGGCCTTCGGCGGATCGACGCCTGGGGCACCCGGCGCCGGAAATCCGGGATATTCGATGTCGCCGACGCGGACGCCCGACGCGACATCGGTCGGCGTCACCCGGTAGAGGACCATTTCCGACCCGCCGTGGTTCACATAGTGATGCGTCGAGACGATCGTGAGACGCGGCGGTT
>JAYVYV010000185.1:0-11020 GCA_043783985.1 Acidobacteriota bacterium
CGGGCCGCGATCGCGGCGTGCATCTCGACCTGTCCACGCTGGTGAAGACGCACATCGAGCGAACGGCCGCGCACGACGACACGACGCGGACGCCTCGAAGAGTGGCCCAGCCGACCGAGCCGCGGACATGGTGACGGCGGCCGCGATTCTCGACGCCAGCATCCTGGTCGTCGACGATCAGGAAGCCAACGTCGTGCTGCTGGAGCGCACGCTCCGGGGCGCGGGCTATACGTGCGTCACGTCCACGCGGGATCCCCGCGCGGTGTGCGGGCTTCATCGCGCGAACGGCTACAGCCTGATCCTCCTCGACCTGCAGATGCCGGTCATGGACGGGTTCGAGGTCATGGAGGGACTGAAAGAGATCGAGAGGGACAACTATCTCCCGGTCCTCGTGGTGACGGCCCAGCCGGGCCACAAGCTGCGCGCGCTGCAGGCCGGCGCGAAGGATTTCATCAGCAAGCCGTTCGATCTGTCCGAAGTGCTGATGCGGGTGCGCAACATGCTGGAAGTGCGTCTGCTGCACATGGAATCGAAGAACCACGGCGCGGTGCTCGAGCAGACCTTGAGGGAAGTCGAGGCCAGCCGCGAGGTGATCCGCCGCCAGAGCGACGAGGTCCGAAGCCTTTACGATCAAGTGGTGACGGAGCAGAAGCTGTCCGAGCGGCTGCGGCTCAACGTGCTGCCCGACAGCATCACGGTCAGGCCCGACGAGGAGATCCGGCGGATCGTCCCCGAGTTCCTCGCCAACCGCCGTCGCGACGTCGTCGCGCTCCGAGCGGCGTTGGCGGGGCTCGATTTCATTGCGATCGGGCTGCTCGGTCATACGATCAAGGAGACCGGGCGCGGATACGGCTTCGACGGCATCACCGAGATCGGAAGCGCGATCGAACGGGCCGCTCACCACGAGGACCGCGACGCGATCCACACGCGGATCAACCACCTCTCCGATTACCTGCATCGCGTGCGTGTGACGGAGTGACGCCCCGATCGACCATCAGGGTCCGCTCGCGCTGTGGCGCGTCCGAATCGACCGGCTCGGCGAGGTATCGCACCACCGGCCGCGGCGCGCGCACTACGTATTCGGGGAGACGGCCGGCGCGGCTGTTCAATCGGGCACGGCGATCTCCAGGGACTGCGCCTAGGGTGCGACTCGGTGTACTATCTCCGGGATCCGGGGAGACAGACAGTTATGCAGATTGAGGTAGCCGAACGCAACGGCACGGCTGTGGTTCGGCCCGCCGCCGCGCGTATAGACCTTCAGGTGGCCGGTGAGTTTCGCACGGCGTTGTTGCAACTGATCGAAGGCGGACAGCTTCGTCTCGTCGTCGACATGAGCGACGTGCAGTTCGTGGATAGCTCCGGTCTCGGGGCATTGGTGTCGGCGTTGAAGACCCTGAGGATGCGCAAGCACCACGGCGACATCCGGCTCGCCAACGTCCAGCCGCCCGTCGTGGCCCTGCTGGAGATCATCCGCCTCCACCGGGTGTTTTCCAGCTTTCCGTCCGTCGATCAGGCCGTCGCCAGCTTTTCATGAGCCGTGCGATGAACGCGACGCGTCGGCTCGATCACAGCGCAGGCGGACCGACGCGATCGGATACAACGCAGTTGCTTGGAGCCACAGAATGCCCACCACGCTGGATGCGGCCGGCCGCGCTCGCCCCGAAAGCTCGTCCTACGCCTCGGTGACGGTCCCGAGCCGCGTGGAATCAATCCGGCTTGCGGCAGAATTCGTCGTCCAGGCCGCGCGCAACATGCAGGTCCCGGCCGCCGCCGATTCACTCTTCGAGGTGGCGGTCGTCGAAGCGCTCAACAATGCGGTCAAGCACGGCAACCCGGCGCAGCGCCCGGACGCCTTGATTGTCTGCGAGCTGGAGCTCCTCGACCGCCGCTTGACCGTACGCATCCTCGATCAAGGCGCGGGATACGTGCTGCCGCGGGTGCCACAGCCCGAGTGGAGCGCGGACGACATCTCGACGGTTCCGGAAAGCGGGTATGGCGTCTCGATTATCCAGAGCGTGTTTCCGGTGGTCCGCACCGTGGCACGATCAGGGGAATTCGGGATCGAGATGACGCTGACGTTCTGACCAGGGCGACGCAGCTCGCGGCCGTGCAGAGCGCGCGGTCGGTTGTCCGGGACACCTCAGCGACACGCCGGGACGCCATTCGTAATCTGCGCGAACACGCTCTGGATCGCGTTGCCATGGCTGCATCCGCTCACGCGCAGCCGCAGAT
The DNA here is from genome assembly GCA_043783985.1 of Acidobacteriota bacterium. GTDB lineage: Bacteria > Acidobacteriota > Vicinamibacteria > Vicinamibacterales > CAVVIG01 > CAVQFC01. Next base: position 2,233 of record JAYVYV010000185.1, read on the forward strand.
ATTCTTGCGTCCACACCACGTCGCCCTCGCTGTCCACGTAGTAGGCCGCGTTTCCGCGCCGAAGCCCATCCCGGTATTTCGCCTCGAGCTGCCCGCGAAAATCGAACGACTCGTTTCGCGGTGGGAAGACCGCCTGTCGTGCAGTACCGCAGACCGGCTGAATCCCCAGTCCGTCGATCTGCATGAACACCCGGGTGGTCGCGTCCGACGAGGAACACTGATTCACTCGATAGCGCAGGTATTCCTGGGTCCACACGACGGACCCTTCGAGGTCGACCGCGCTGAGGCTGGACTGGGTCCGGTTCAGCACGGTGCGGTATTCCGCTTCGAGCTGATTGCGAAAGTCCAGTGACTCGTTCCGCGGCGGGAAGTTCACGACGAGCGGCGTCGGTGTCGCGCCCGGCCCCGGGCTCAGGCCGTACAACGCTCTCACGCCATTCACGTCGTCCGATTGAAGCGTTTCCACGCTGCTGGCCGTGCTGTTCATCAGCGCGGTGACCCGCTGCCCGGCGTCATCCGGATGATCGAGCCCGAGCACGTGCCCGAACTCGTGAGCGGCTACGCGCGTGAAATCGTACACCGTGCCTTGCTGCGGCCCACGGTAGGAGTTGAACGTTTTCGCCCGATTGAATACGACGTCGGCGTCGGTCAGCGTGGTCCCGCGGCTCCACACGAGCGTGATCGCGAGGGTCCGGTCACCGAACGCCGTGCCGTAGACGTCATCGGAGAAAAACACCACGTTGCGGCCATCATGGTCCAGGCGTGGGCTGGTGGAGTTCCGCACGACGCGGAACTGCGGATCGCTGACAGCGGCGTTCCATCCGGACAAGGCGTGTTCGGCGCATTCGCCCCAGTCCAGGCAACCGTCGGTCAGAGGCCCGCTGGAGCCGAGCTCGAGGTCCATGACGACCGACCCGGACGGCCACCGGGCGGCGTTGGAGAACAAGAACACGTACGCGGACACCACAACCGAGCCAAGCAGCGCCAGAAGCGTCAGAAGCGTCGCCAGCATGAGCGGCACGCCGCGGGATCGTTCAGTCATCGCTGGGAGCATCAGTTGCGGCGTCGCGCCTCGGAGCGAATCTCGCGCTCGAAGTCGGCGAGACGCATCGGCGTGAGAGTGCGAGGGCTGACCGTGACGGCAGACGACCCGATTTGCCGCGTGGTTTCGAATACCCGGCCGTCGAACAGCGCGACGTAGTCGTTGCCGTCGGCGGCGTGCTGCACGCGGAAGCGGCCATGCATCAGCCCGACCAGCGGGCTCACGCTGTCTTTCTCCGGGGCGATGAAGAAGACGGCACGGTCGCCGACCGCGAACGTCGGAACTCCCGGGACGGCAAGGGTGGTCTCCCCAACCGACCCGCCCAGGAAACGGAGGATGCGTGTCGGCGTCGGCGAACCCTTCAGCGCACTCTCGATCCGCACCGTGACGTGCGTATAAATCGGCCCGGCGATCCCGCGAGGACCCCAATCGCTGCGAATCTCCATGACGGTGCCCGTCACGATGGTCTCGGCTTCGTGGACCAGCTCGCCGAACGTGGGTGGGTTGACGGACGCCGCGAACGACCGGTGCGCGGAACAGCCGCACAGCACCAGAATGCCGAACGCGAGAGAAAGGATCGGGCGGCTGCTCGTCATGAGCGGGCTCAGCGGCGAGAATAGCACGTTCGCGCGCTCAGCGATCGAGCGCGTCGCGCACGTGGCGCGCGAAGTCGGCGGCGGTGAACGGCTTTTCCACGAACGGCGCGCCGCGATCGATGCCCGCCCGATGCGCGGCGGACTGTTCGGTGTAGCCGGACATGTAGAGCACCCGCAGATCCGGCACCTCGCGCCGCAGGCGGCTCACCAGTTCCGGGCCGCCGCATCCCGGCATGATGACGTCGGTCACCAGCAGATCGATCCGGCCGGCGTGCTCGCCGAACAGCCGCTCGGCTTCATCGCCGTTGGCCGCCTCGAGCACGAGATAGCCTTTGCTCTCGAGGGTGCGCTTCGACAGGTAGCGCACGCCGGCTTCGTCCTCGACCAGCAGCACGGTCTCGACGACGCGTTTGGTCGCCGCCGTCTGCGGCGCCGGTGCGCGGAGCGGCCCGGGGCCGGTGTCGACGGGACACGGTAGGTAGACGCTGAAGGTTGAGCCATGCCCGAGCTCGCTGACGACGGAGATCTGTCCCTTGCTCTGCTTCACGATCCCAAGTCGTCGACAGGCCGAGGCCGGTCCCCTTCCCGGTTTCTTTGGTCGTGAAGAACGGCTCGAACAGCCGGCGCTGCGTCTCCGCCGACATCCCGCCGCCCGAATCGCTGATCGCGAGCATGACGTACGGCCCGGGCTCAATCCCTTCCAGCTGGCCGGACGAGGCGTCGAGCTCGGTCGCCTTCGTTTCGATTGTCAGCCGCCCGCCGTCGGGCATCGCGTCGCGGGCGTTGACCACCAGGTTCATCACGACCTGCTCGAGCTGCCCGCGATCGGCGAGGGCCAGCGGGAGCGAGGGCGCCAATGCCAGCGCGATCTCGATGTGCTCGCCGATCAGCCGGCCGAGCATGACGGTCATCTCCGTCATGACCTGGTTCACGTCGAGCGCCACGGTGTGCAGCACCTGCTGGCGGCTGAACGCCAGCAGGTGCCGGGTGAGCGCGGAGGCGCTCTGGGCCGCCTTGATGACCTCGGCGAGATCTCGCGCGTGCTGAGTCGACAGCGAGGCGTCCGCGGTCACGAACTCGGCGAAGCCGAGAATCACGGTCAGCAGGTTGTTGAAATCGTGCGCCACCCCGGACGCCAGCCGGCCGACCGCTTCCATCTTGAGCGCCTGGCGGTACTGCTCCTCGAGGGTCACGCGTTCGGTGACGTCCATCGAGATGCCGACGCCGCGCTGCGGCTCGCCGCCCGCGCCGAGGAGGAACCGGCCGCGGCCTCTCAGCCATCGGATGGTTCCGTCGGGCCACACCACGCGGTGGATCTCGGTGAAATCAGCGCCGGAGATCATCGCCGCATCGATCGCGGCGACCAGTGCCGCGCGATCGTCCGGGTGGACGCAGGCAAGGAACCCCTCGCGCTGCCCCGCGAACCCGCCCGGCGGCAGCCCGTTCTGCGCCTCCAGGATTTCGGTCCATTCGACGTGACCGGTGACGCAGTCGAGATCCCAGACGCCGATCTTCGCGGCGTCGAGCGCGAAGCGCATGCGCTCCTCGGCGCGCTGCACCGCGTCGGCGTGGCGGCTCCGCTCGGTGATGTCGGTGCCGGAGCTGAGCGTGCTGATCACCCTGCCGGCGTCGTCGAGGTGCCGCGAACTGCGCCATTCGATCAGCCGCTCCTCGCCCGACCGCGTCAGGATGAAATTCTCGATCACGGAACAGTCGCCACTGATGACGTGGGCGATCCGCGCTCTGCCGCGATCGCGCGCGGACGGGGGGAGGCAGGTCTCGAACCAGTCGCGGCCGAGCAGCTCGGCCTCGGTCCAGCCCAGGACGGCGCACGCGTAGCGGTTCGCCAGCTCGATCCGCCCGTGCAGGTCGAGCGAGATCAGCATCACCTCGGCGGTGTCGAGGTAGCGCTGCGCGCGATCGCGCTCACGGAGCAGCCGCGCTTCGCTCTCGCGCAGCGCCGCGTGGGCGCGGGACAGGAGGACCGGGCCGTCACCTACCGCGCCGGCGACGGCGTCGATCTGCCCCGCGATCAGCGCCGTGATGGTCGCCTCCGCTTCGGCGAGCCGCCGGGTCAGATCCTGGACACGCGACGGTGCGGTCTCCTTCATGCCCGGGCCAGTGTCAGCAGCACCCGCGCCGTGTCGCTGAGATTGCCGATCAGGCGTTGTGGCGGCTTGGGCGCCAGTTTCAGCAGCGTGGGCGTGACGATGATCCCGTCGGCCATCCCCCGCCGCGGCTCGACGAGCAGATCGACGATTTCCATCTTCATCGCCATGCGCAGGCACCCTCATTGGCTGCGAAGCGTGCTCGAGCGAGGCTGACGGGCACTCCGGACTTGCTCGATTGGACCCGAGACACGCGTATACTTCGACTTCGGCATGCGATTCCCCTTTAGGCTCATCTGCGAAGGAGAGACCCATGGGTTCGAAACGCTTCAATCGGCGTGAACTCCTGAAGAGCGGCGCCACGTTAGCCGGTGGTTTCACCCTGGGAGCCGCGACACCCGCGCTCGGCCAGGAACCGATGACCCATGCGTCTCCGCCCATGATCAAGGGCGACAACGATGGTCGAATCGCCTACGGCGAGCGGTCCAAGCATGTGAAGTCGGTCCGCATCCCCCACGGCGGCCGGCCGTCGCCTGATAACTTCGGGCTGACGTTTCATGTGGCATCGCCGCTTCAGGACTCCGTCGGGGTGATCACGCCATCCTCGCTCCACTACTTCGCGACGACTCGTGGATCCTTCCTCCCGGACATCGATCCGCGGGAGCATCGCTTCATGATCCACGGCCTGGTCGACCGTCCGCTGACCTTCACCATGGAGGACTTGAAGCGCCTCCCGTCCGTCACCCGCCTTCATTTCATCGAGTGCGCAGGGAATCGATCGTCGCGCAAAGCGAAGTCCGTTCAGGAAACGCACGGCATGACGAGTTGCGCCGAGTGGACCGGCGTGCTCCTCTCGACGCTGCTCAAGGAGTGCGGACTGAAAGGCGGGGCATCCTGGTTCGTCGCAGAAGGGGTGGAGGAAGTGAAGGGGGCGTCGAGCATGCCGATCGCCAAGGCGATGGACGACTGCATCGTGGCCTACGGTATGAACGGCGAGGCCGTGCGGCCTCAGAACGGATTTCCGCTGCGGCTGATGGTCCCCGGCTTCGAAGGAATTTTTCATACCAAGTGGCTGCGACGAATCAAGATCGTCGATCGGTACTACATGAACTACAACGACTATGGGCATCTGCATGAGGACGCGAAAGAGAAAGATGCGGCATTGAGTTACCAGATCGGCCCTAAGTCGGTCATCACGTTTCCTTCGGGCGGACAACAGCTGCCCGGCAAGGGTTTCTACGAGATCAGCGGCCTGGCCTGGTCCGGTGGCGGCGCCATCAAGCAGGTGGAAGTGTCCACCGACGGCGGCAGGAAATGGAACAAGGCCGAGTTCAAGGGAACGCCACAGCGTATGGCCCATGCACGTTTCGCCTATCAGTGGAATTGGGACGGAAACGAAACGGATCTCCAGTCGCGCTGCACGGACGAGATCGGTCAGGTGCAACCGTCGCGCGCACAGATCGCCAAGTACTGGAACAAGCCCTTCGATGACACATTCAGTGTGCCGGGGTTGGACAACAGCATTCAGCCCTGGAGGATCGCCAGGGACGGGAGCGTGACCAATGGGAACGCGTAGGGTTCTCCTCATTGCGTTGTGTTTCGCCTTGCTGATCGGCGTCTCCGCGCTGGCGCAGGGGCCTACCTATGGGGTGGGACGCACGCCGACCCCCGAGGAAATCCGCGCCTTGGATATCTCCGTCGGCCCGACCGGAGAGGAACTCCCGCCGGGAAAAGGCACTGCCAAGGAGGGCGCGCAGGTCTATCGCGCGAAGGGATGCGCGGGATGCCACGGCGCGGCGGGGATAGGCGGTACGGCGCCCATTCTCAAAAGCAAAGATCCCAAGAATCCTGACGTCTGGGCGCGGGGGCGAATCCTGCCGCTTCGCGCGCCGTTCGCCACGACAGTCTGGGATTACATCAATCGCGGCATGCCACTCAATAGAGAGGGGACGCTCACGGCCGATGAGGTCTACGCGTTGACGGCGTATCTGCTCAACATCAACGATGTCATCCCGGAGGACGAGACGCTCGACGCCCGGAGTCTGCCGAAGGTCAAGATGCCACTTGGTGACAAATACGCTTCCCTACCGGACTGGAAGCCCAGGACGCCAAGGCTCAAAGGTTACCCCTACTAGATCACCTACATTCGGACGTGGCAGGGCTGGCTCTAGCTAGATCGCGCGCTTGAGCACGTCCAACATGTCGGTGAAATCGGTGACGGCCCGGGGTTGCCACCCGCTCCCGAGCTCCGTGGTGACAAACGTGCGCAGCGTGGCAAACGGCAGCCCGCGCGCGCGATCGATCAGGCTCGCCAACTCCCTGGCCAGCTGCGCTCTCTCGTTGGCAGTGGCGTCGCGCGAAAACGCGTCCACCGCATCGAGTGCGGTTCCGTGCTCCTGGATGAAATCCTCGTGCAGGTACCCCTTCGCAAAGTCCGATAGCGCCGGAAAATCACTCGAGCGCAATCGCGAAGGAGACATCGGCGCGGCCGACCGTTTCGCGTTCTCGCGAATCAGCCGCGGCCGCTTTGTCATTTCCGCTCCTCCGGATAGGTGGTCAAGACGTAAAAGCTCTGCCGGCGATCCCAACGCAGGACGACCAGGGCGTCAGTGCATGGCACGGCATTGTGGCGACCTCGTCTCAGGCTTCGGCCGATCGGTTCAACCTGACTGTGGTAGTCAAGCACGAGGTTCGGACGATCGCCCAGACGATCGAGCCAATTGTCGATCCGCGCGCGGTTTCGCGTCAGCGTTGCCGCGACCACCCGTTCGGCCGTCCCGCGGTCGGTGTACGTGGACGCGGCGCTGACCTGAGGCTCCCGACGAAGCCGCTCCTGCAGTTCCTCGTCGGTCCGAGCCACGTGCCGGGCCAGTGTGTGGCCGCCGCGCTGCTCGTCTCGCGCGAGATCGTACTGGTCGTGGACGCGACGTTTCCCGTTTTCCGCCGCGGCCCGTCCGACCGGAAGGTCCGCGGTTCGCGACGGAGCGTCTGGATCCGACCTATGGCACGCTGTTGTCAGCAGAAGGCACGCGAACGCGTTCACAAGCAATAACCGGCCGAAGCTTGCCTGAGTCGAACGCATCCTGCTGAATCTACTCCTTCTTTGAGGATTTCGTCGCGGTCGGACGGCTACGTGACGACAACTGCGCAGCGCGCCTGACGCCGCTCGATCGCGGAAGACCGCTACCAGCTGGAAGCGTCGCTCACGTGGCCGCGTCGCCAGGAATCTTACGGTGTGGAACTTTGAGGACGCAAGGCGGTCGTGATGATCTTCCTGGCCTTCGACGGCGTCTGGCGCCGTGCGGTCGCCACGTTCACCAGGCGCAGGCAGCGGTTCATCTCCTGGGAGGCGCGTCGACGGCGTCGGCGTGATGCACGTGCAGGCGCGTGGCGCTGCCAGCGAGGGCAATCAGGGTCAGAGCCAGCCGCAAGACCAGGGTACGCACGCCAAGCGTTGAGGCAAGCGCAGTACCCAGCGTTTTTTCCAGCAAATCCTCACGGTCAGGGCCCCGCGGCTTACAGATTGGTCGCGCTGGTACAAAAGACAGACCGGCGCGCACGCGTTGCGCGGCCGGGAGTGGGTCAGTTCGAGCTGGTAGGCACTGCCCGAAAGGAACCGCGCCGGCGACATTGAGATTTCATTTGTGAGCATCCTCTGACCGCGAAGACATCTGCACCGATCTGCTCCGAGCCAAGCATCGCCTGTCGAAGTTCTCATCGCGATTCGGCTTGACGACGCTCGCTCGAGGCACCGACGATCTGGTTTAGACGTCCACTGCCTTACAGTGTAGAACGACGACACGGCGCGGATCGTGGTTGTCACGCCAGACGAGCCGCACGTATTCGCCATCTGGCAGTGAAAGACAATCGACTCGGAGCCGCGCGCATCGAGGTAACCCGCCGCGAGCCGTTCGACGCGCGCCTTAACTGGATGCAGGTTCACACCGCGCATGCCTGGGCTCCGTTCGGCAGCTCGTGACTGATCCGCAACGATGTGATTACCGAACCACAGCGGCACCGCTCAGACGCGCCAGGTTCAGGCTGCACCATCGCTGGTTCGCGTCCGTCGGAAATGTCGTGGGTGATCCGCAGATGGCCACGCCCACAGTCCGCTTGCGCCGTCGATGCCAGCCGCTCCACGCGGCCGCGCAGCCGCCCCATGTTGATACGCGGCATCAATCCCCTCGCTGTTTCGGAGTGGCGGCAAAATGCCCAGCGCGCATCCGGTCCCGGAACGCGCGGGTGCGCGCGCGCTGCTCATCGACCGTCAATACCGGCTCCGGTTCGACCGTTCAGAGAGCAGCGCCAAGATCACGGCTTCGCGCCGCGCCGCTGACTTCGCCCCGTGCCCCTTGGAAATGGCCCCCCTTTGGCGCCCTTCTGCGGCGTCCTGCGGCAGATCGTGTAGTTGCGTCATGCGGTGCGTTTCCGCTTCGCGCGGCCTTCCGTGGCCGTCAGGCCGTCGATCTGGACGATGAACGACCGATCGCGCAGCCGGTGAATGTTGTCCGAAAGGATGCGGGCGAACTGTTCCGGCACTTGAAGCAGCAAGGACGCCTCGCCATCGATCTCTCCTGTCCGCGATTTCCTCACCGCGCCGAAGTACGCCGCGCCGAGTCCAACCCGCGTGCTCGGCCACGTCGGGTCCACGACGGAGCCGTCGGCCTCAATCGCCCACGCATGCCAGATCGGATAGAACCCGTAGACGACGCCTTCCACATGCTGCAGGTCGGCTGGCGTCGCCACCAGCGCCGCGACATTCTCACGACAACACTCGGCCGGCATCGGTGGGGCTCGGGCCGGTAAGGACCGCGCGTGAAGAATCGGCCTTGCGCGTGCAGGATCGCCGGATGCGGCCAACCAGAGCGGCTCTCGCGGTACGTCAGAGCAGCCAAGACACCGAGCGCGCGCACGTAGTCTCGGAGGAAGGCCTCAGCCTCCTGACGACGGCCGGCGATAAGTGGATTGACGTGCGAGAGAGACCCGCCCGGGGCAGCGTAACCGGCTCGTGGAAAACGCGGCGACGTTTTGTGCCACGTTTG
>JAYVYV010000186.1:0-11001 GCA_043783985.1 Acidobacteriota bacterium
CCGCCCGGCTCGCCGTCTTCTTCCTGGCGCTCGTGACGCCGTCGATCGCGATGTACCCGTCGCTGCTCGCCCACGCCACCGAGGCCAAAGAGCGGCTGATCGCCACGACCTTCGGCCCGCAGGCGGTGAGCCTGCGGGAAGACCTCCAGAGAAGGCTGCAGCAGGCCGTCGATCAGATCGACGCCATCGCGTCGCTCGACGAGCTGGTTCGCCTCGACGTCCTGACGCCGGCGGCCGACCCGACGCGCGCGTTCGCCGTCTGGTCCCGCACCGACCTCGCCGCCTACCGCCTGACATCGGCGGTCGAGCTCTACAACGCGGACGGCCTGCTGGTGAGCGCGTTCCGGCTCAGCCTGCCGGAGTACGCGACGACGGAGTATCGATCGCCGGGATGCAGCTGGGACGAGCCGTTCGACGAGGTGTCGCCATTCGGATCCAGCGAACGGCACGTGCTGCGCATCGCCCGCGGTGTCTGCGTGCGCGGCCGCGTCGTCGGCAGCATCGTCGTCCGCGTGATGCTCGACTACCGGACACTGCCGTTCATCTCGTCGCAGAGCCCGTACCTCGAGTCGCTGCGTCCCAACCGTCAGATCGCGCCGGAAGGCGCGTCGGGGCGCGACGTCGAGTTCATCGTCTACGGCTGGAGCCGCGCCCCGATCTTCGAATCGGGCACGCGTGTCTGGACGCTGCCCGATCCGGTCTTCCAGCGTCTCGTCGAGTCGCGCGAGCGGTTCTGGGCCCGCCTCGAGCGCGACGACCAGACATTCCGCGTCCACTTGCTGAGCGATCGCGGGGGCATTTACGCGCTCGGCTATCCCGTCATCGGCTGGGTGGGCCATCTGATCAACGTGGCCGAACTGGTCATGTTGACGTTCGCGCTGTACTTCACGATGCTCGCCGGCCTCACGCTGCTCAGCGTCCTCGGCGTGCGGACGGCGACCAGCGGCCGCGCGCTGCTGCGCGAGGTGCGTTCCAGTTTCTATCGCAAGCTGTTCCTGGCGTTCTGGGCGGGCGCGGTCGTGCCCGTGTTCATCCTGGCGATTTTCATCAGGACCTACGTCGCCACCCAGTTGCTCGACGGCGTGGCGGAGGCGGCGGCTCGCGCGGTCACGACGGCGCAGCGGCTGGTCGAGGACTACGCGGCCCTGCAGCAGCGCGGCGCCACAGCGCTCGATGCGATCGACGATCAGATCATGGTGCTCGTCCGCCGCGCGATCGACGAAGACGTCAACCTGTTCGACCGCGCGCGCCTCCAGGCGACGAGCGCCCGCGATCTGTTCGCGTCCCAGCTGCTGTCACCGCGCACGCCCGGTGATGTCTATCGGGCGATCCTGCTCGATCGGCTTCCGACCTACGTGGGCCAGGAGCAGGTCGGCGATCTCCCGTATCAGCTGGCGGCGGCGCCGGTGCGCGCGAGCGGGCGCGAAGGGATCGTCACCGTGCCGATGACCAACCGTTATCAGCAGATCGAGCAGCAGATCGACGAACTGGATCGCCGCGTGCTCTCCGGCTTCGTGCTGTTCAGCCTGCTGGGCGCGGCGCTCGGCTATTGGATGGCCGAGCGGATCGCCGATCCGGTCAATCGCCTGACGCGCGCGACGCGGCGCATCGCGCGCGGCGATCTCGACGCGCGCGTGGCCGCCACCTCTTCGGACGAATTACGCCGGCTGGTCGAGGACTTCAACCAGATGGCGGCCGATCTGAAGCGGCAGCGCAGCGAGCTCGAACGGACGCAGCGCCTCGACGCGTGGGCCGACATGGCGCGGCAGGTCGCGCACGACATCAAGAACCCCCTGACACCGATTCAGCTGTCCGCCGAGCACGCACATCGTGTCAACGTCGACCGCGGACGCCCGCTCTCGCCGGTGCTCGACGAGTGCGTGGCCTCCATCCTTTCGCAGGTCAAGCTGCTTCGCCAGATCTCGGCGGAGTTCTCCAGCTTCGCCTCGTCGCCCACGCCCCGACCCGAGCCGACGGCGTTGCCGGCGCTGATCGAAGAAGTCGTCGAGCCCTACCGGACCGGGCTGACGGACCGGATTGCCATCCACGTCCAGGCGCCCGACGGCCTGCCCGCGGTGACACTCGACCGCACGCTCTTCGCGCGAGCGCTGACCAACGTCATCGAGAACGCCCTGCACGCCATGCCAGGGTCCGGGCGGCTGACGGTCGTCAGTCATCAGTCGTCGGCCGGCGGAGGGCCGGCTCTCGTCGTGGAAGTGACCGACAGCGGCGTCGGAATGGACCAGGAAGCGCTCGACAAGATTTTCGAGCCGTACTTCTCGACCAAAGCCACCGGCACAGGGCTGGGACTCACGATCGCGAAGCGCAACATCGAGCTGAACGGCGGGACGATTGCCGTGACGAGCGAGCGCGGCGTCGGTACCAGCGTCACGATGACGTTACCGATCACGACGTAACCGTCCTTCTTATCTTCCGTCGACGGAGAACGCCAGCAGGACATTGCCGCGCATGCCCCCCCACTGGCCGTACCCGGACGTCGTGAGCACCATGCCGTTGGCGATCGCGGCGCCGCCCACGTCGATCGAGCCGCCACGCGCCTTGACGCCGTTCACGGTGTCGAAGTCGCGCGCGGTGTCGAAGTCCCACAGGACGTGACCGTCGATCGCGGCGAAGGCCCGGAAATGTCCGTCAATCGATCCGCCGAAGACCGCGCCCGGGATCGCCGCGGCAGGGGCGGACAACGCCGGGCTGCACGACGGCTTGTCGCCGCACGCGTTGGGCCGCGACAGCCAGACCTGCTGGCCGTCCGCGATCCGGACGGCAAACAACCCGCCGCCCACCTCGGGGTTGAGCCCTCCGCGCCCGCGCTGCGACGCGTCCTTGAAGGTGATGTCGGACAGCGGCACGTACATGTTCTGGCCGTCGCTGGCCGAGCCCCACTCGATGCCGCCCAACTCGCCGCCCCGGCCGAGGCTGGTGCTCCAGAGTTTCCTTCCGCGCTGATCCGGATCGAAGCCGTGCACGACGCCCGATTTCTGTCCGGCGACAATCACCCGCTTGCCGTTGGCCAATGTGACGAGGATCGGCGACTGGCCGAAGTCGTGATCGGGCCCCGCTTTTTCCGGGCAGTTGGTCGTGTCCGCGGTGCCGCACGCCATGGTATACGCGTCGCCAGCCGTCACCTGGGTCGCCCATTTGACGGCGCCGGTCTCGAGGTCGATCGCCACGATCGCGTCAGTCGTCGCCGCCGCCGGCATCGAGTAGGCGTCGCCCGTCGCGACGTACAGCGACCTCGTGACGGGATCGATCGTCGGCGCCGACCAGACGGCGGCGCCGGACGGTCCCCACAGTTGCGCCCCCTTCGCGTTCTTCGCGCGCGGCGTCGCGGCCTCCGCGATCATGTACGTCCGCCAGACCTGTTCGCCCGTGGCCGCATCGAGCGCCACGATGCTTCCGCGGAAAGTGCAGCACTCGTACGACGCCTGTGCGCCGACCCCCTCCTCGCCCGACGATAGCGGCACGTACAGCCGGCCGTTGTAGAGGACGGGCGATCCGGTGATCCGGGCCGACCGATGTTCGTCCAGCTTCTTCTTCCAGCGCAGTTCGCCGGTCTCGGCGTCGACGCGGTAGACCATCGCGCGCAGGTCGCCGACGTACGCCGCGGGATGCGACGCCGCGTCAACCGCGGCGCCCACGGTGATCGCCGCGCGAACGCCTCCGTCGGCCTTGAACGTCCAGTGCACGCAGCCATCCTGCAGCCCCAGCGCGAAGACGCGGCCCGATGCGCTGCCCACGAACACGCGATCGCCGACGATGGTCGGATTGGCCGCCGCGGCGTTCTCGCCTTCGAATCCGAACGCCCACTTCAGCTTCAGGTCGGGCGCCTGCGCGGACGAGAACCCCGGCTGGCGCTGGAAGCGATCGTTGGCTGGCGTCACGCCCCACGCGCGCCAATCGGTCACCGACGGCCGCAGGGCGCTCGCGGGTCCGCATCGGGGCCCGACAACGGGCGTGCCCGCGCCCGCCGCCGGAGCCGGCCGCGCCATGGACAGGTACGTCGCGATCGCGCGCCGTTGCTCCGCGGTCAGCGTCTCGCCCTGTACGCGCATCGTGCCGGTCTCGAGCGCGCCGACGATGCGGTCCGGCGCAAGCGCGGCGATCACGTCGCGCGCGGGCGCCCGTGCGACCTGCCCGCCTTCGTGACACGAGGCGCAGCGCTGCGTGTACAACGCCGCGCCGTCCTGCGCGACCGCCGGCGCCGCCGCCAGGATCGCCATCCACACGGTCGTCAGAACACGCATCATCGGCGGGATTATAAATCGACAACGCGTTCAGGGTGGGGGTTCACCCGGCGAGGCCGCGACGTGTCGCAGCGCTGAAGCACCGCCCCGCAATGACCGCGCCGCGCTGTCGCGCGAGGTTATCCGGCCGCGCTGTCGCGCCGGTCGGCGCCCGGTTGCTCGGCGGCGGCCGCCGGGGTCGCGCGGCGATGCGTGACGCGGGTCATCGCCATGCCGATGAACCCGGAGGCGAGGTAGCTGTACGCGATGAGGACGAGCGTCCATTGCGGGTGCGTCGCGATCGCGACGATACCGGCGGCGACGAAGATGAGGACGGTATACGGCCGTCGCGCCTTCGAGTCGAGCGTCTTGAAGCTTCGGAAGCGGATCGTGCTGACCATCAACGCGGCGGGCACCAGGACCATCGCGAGCGCCGGCAACGCCGCGCGGTAGTCGTAGAGCCCATCGGGAAAGGCGAACACCGTCGCGGCGGGAATGGCGGCCGCCGCGGGGCTGGGCAACCCGACGAAGTAGCGCTTGTCCCCTCCGCTGCTGCTTTGAATATTGAAGCGCGCCAGGCGCATCGCCGCCGCTGCCACGAACATGAAGCCCGCGGCCCAGCCCATGCGGCCGAGCGCCTGCAAGCCCCAAGCGAAGGACAGGATCGCCGGGGCGATGCCGAACGAAATGATGTCGGCCATCGAGTCGAACTCGACCCCGAACTCGCTGGTAGTGTTGGTCAACCGCGCGATCCGGCCGTCGAGCATGTCGAGCACGACGGCGAAGCCGATGAAGGGCGCCGCTGTGGCGTACTCGCCCCGCATGGCGTACACCACGCACGCGTACCCGCAGAACATGTTGCCCATCGTCAGCAGGCTGGGCAGCAGGTAGACGCCTCGCCGGAACCGGGGGCGGCGGGGGACCGACGATCGCCGCAGGAACCGCAGCCGACCCTCGTTCCCGAGCATTTTGGCGCTCAATCCAGCACCGCGATGACGGTTTCGCCCCCGCGGACCATGGCTCCCGCCGTGGCCGTAAGGGTCGCGCTCGGCGGGACGAACACGTCCATGCGCGAGCCGAACTTCATGATGCCGAAACGCTGGCCGGCGTGCACCTGTTCGCCGACGCGCGCGCGGCACACGACGCGCCGCGCCAGGATCCCGACCACCTGCCGCGCGACGATCATCTGCCCGTTCCCGCGATCGATCCACACTTCGCTGCGCTCGTTGACAGCCGCGGCCTCATGCCGGTAGGCGGGCAGAAACTTGCCGGGTGTGTAACTGACGCGCGTGACCGTGCCCGACGCCGGGATGCGGTTCACGTGCACGTCCATCGGCGAGAGAAAAATGCTGATCTGCTTCCACTCCCCGGGGGGCGCGACGCCGGGCTCGGCGGGGCCGACGAATTTCACGCGGCCGTCGGCGGGCGACAGCACGCTGTGGGTTCCGTCGGGCGCCAGCCGTTCCGGGTCGCGAAAAAAGAAAGCGAAGAACGCACCCAGCGCCACGAAGGGCAATGCGAAGACCCAGCCGGTGTACACCGCCGCCACGAGGCCGATCAGCCAGGCGCCGCCGATGAACGGGTAACCGGCAGGATCGAAGCGCATCATGGGTGGAACCCGCTGCGGGCGCCCAGCCGGCACGCCCGCACGGCGTTCTTCGCCCTACCCGTGCGCGTGATCCTGACGCTGGCGTCGCATGATGTCTTCCATGCGATCCTTGAGCTGCAGCTTTTTCTTCTTGAGGGTGACTTCTTCAACGTGTTCAGGTTCCGAGAGGTAGTGCTTGGCGGTTAGTTCGTGCAGGCGATCTTCGAGTTGGTGATGCTGCACCGCGAGGGTGTGGAATTCCTCGTCGGTTTGTGACAAATCAGCCTTGGCACCGAGCGGTTCTGCATGCATAGCCCGCCTCCTTGGTCATCGGTGGCGAACGTACCACAAGCCCCAGAGCGTTTTCAAGGTCGACCTTCGGATTCCTGCAGATCTTCGCGCCAGAGCACCAGCGCGTCCTCGACGGGCTTCGAATAATAAGCGGTGCGGACGCCCGCCACCGCAAAGCCGAATCGCTCGTAAAGCAGCCGGGCCGGGGCGTTCGAACGCCTGACCTCGAGAGTGGCCCGGCGGGCCCCCAGCTCGACCCCTTTTTTCAACACGAACGCCAGGAGCGTCGAGCCGATGCCGGTCCGGCGGAGCTCGGGCCGCACGGCGAGATTGTTGATGTGCAGCTCGTCCAGGACCCGCCAGAAGGAGCAGAAGCCGACGGCCCGGCGCTCGGCGTCGCGGGCAAGGAAACAGTAGGACACGCCGCGGTTCTCCAGCTCGGCCAGGTACATCGCCCGGGTCCAGGGATTGGTGAACGCCGCCTCCTCGAGCGCCAGCACGTCGACGATGGCGTCGTGCGTCAGCGGTTCAATGACCACGTAGCTTTTCGTCTCTGATGATTTCCGCGTCGGACCGTCGCACGTACAACGGTCGCACGGCGGAGGGATCCTGCGCCTGGGATGCGCGCGCGCGCGCCAGCCGGCCGATGACGCCCGCAAGCAAGGGCGGCGGCAGCACGCGGGCATCCGGTGCGTCGCGCGCGATGTCTGCCGCGTAGAGGGTCGCGCCGTCGCCGATGAAGACGGTCGGCGATCCCTCCCCCAGCCCCCGCCATCGCTCGCAAGTGGACGCGGGGCTTCCGACCCTCGGCCCTTCGATCTCGGTCAACAGCGCCAGGCCGGACGCCGACGGGATGGCGACGCGATAGAGCGCGGCGAACACGTCGTGCCGGTGCGCGTCCATCCAGGCCGCGATGACGGCGCCCTCGGGAAGATCGCCGGAGCCCGCATGCGCGAGCGCCTCGAGTACCGGCACGCCGACCACCCGGCGGCTGTGCACGAACGCGAGCGCCTGAATCGTCGCGATGCCGATTCGCAGTCCCGTGAACGATCCCGGTCCCGAGGCGACGGCATACAGCTCGATGCCGGAGAGCGGCCACCGGTTCGCCTCCGCGAGCGCGACGACCTCGCCCGGCATGCGCACGGCATGCGTGCGCGCGCCGTCGCCGCTGCGCTCGTCGACGACGCGATCGTCCAGGACGAGCGCCGCGCTCCCAGCGCGCGTCGTCGTGTCGAGAGCCAATACACGCATGCGCTAGACTTAAGCATATGCCAGCGACGGTGACGCCCGCGATGCGTCAGTATCTCGACGCGAAGCAGCAGCATCGCGACGCGATCCTCCTGTTCCGGATGGGCGACTTCTACGAGATCTTCTACGAGGACGCGCTGGTGGCCGCCCGCACGCTCGACATCACGCTGACATCGCGATCCAAGGACGCCAACGGCGGCGGCATCCCGATGTGCGGCGTCCCCTACCACGCCGTCGACGGCTACATCGCGCGTCTCGTGACACGCGGCTTCCGCGTTGCGATCTGCGACCAGGTCGAGGATCCCCGCAAGGCCAAAGGCATCGTCAAGCGCGAGGTCGTCCGCGTCGTCTCGCCGGGCACGCTGACCGACGCCAACTATCTCGACGCGCGCGAGCCGGCGTTCCTCATGGCGGTCGCGCCCGGCAAAGATACAGTCGGCGTCGCGCTGCTCGATCTGTCCACGGGCGAGTTCAGCGCCGCCGAGTACGCGGGCGCCGGCGGCATGCAGGCGTTGGCCGACGAGCTCGCCGTCCTCAAACCGCGCGAGATCATCGTCCCCTCCGGGGACAACGGCGCACCGGCGACGGCCATTCCGCCGGTCGTCGCGTCCGGCCTTCCGACAACGCCGGTCGACGGGTGGTCGTTCGAGTTTGGCGCGGCGCGGCGGACGCTGCTGGACCAGCTGCGCGCCGGAGGACTGGAGGGATTCGGCCTGGACGGCCACCCCGCGGCCACCGCAGCGGCCGGCGCACTCGTACACCACCTCCGGGAGACGCAGAAAGTCGATCTCGTCCACGTGCGGTCGATCGCGTACCGCCAGCGCGCCGACGCGCTGCTCATCGATCCGACGACGCTGAGGCATCTGGAAATCCTCGAGGGGTCCGAGGGCGGCCGCGCCGGTTCCCTGCTCGACGAGCTCGATCGGACCGTCACGTCCATCGGCAGCCGTCTGCTCCGGTCGTGGCTGCTCCGCCCGCTGATTGCGCTCGAGCCGATCCGCGACCGTCTCGACGCGGTGGAAGAGCTGGCGTTTCGCAACACCGAGCGGGGAAAATTCCGCGACGCGATCAAAACCGTCCAGGATCTCGAACGGCTCGTGGCGCGCGCGGCGCTCGGCACCGCCGGGCCGCGCGATCTCGTCGGGTTGAGGCATTCGCTGGCCGTCATTCCCCGCCTCCGGACCGTCCTCGCCGATCTCCAGGCGCCGCTGATCCGATCGCTGCTGGCGCAAGTCGACGACCTGATCGACGTCCGGGACCGGATCGAGTCCACGCTGGTCGACCAACCGCCGGCGCTGGCGCGCGACGGCGGCGTCGCCCGCGACGGCGTGGACGCCGAGCTCGACGAGCTGCGCGGGATCAGCCGGTCGGGCAAGCAGGTGATCGCGGAGATGGAAGAGCGCGAACGCGCGCGGACCGGCATCCACTCGCTCAAGATCCGCTACAACCGCGTGTTCGGCTACTACATCGAGATCTCGAAGTCGCACCTGCACGCGGTGCCGCCCGATTACCACCGCAAGCAGACGGTCGCCGGCGGCGAGCGCTACATCACGCCGGCGCTCAAGGAGTACGAAGAGAAAGTGCTCGGCGCCGACGAGCGGATCCTCGAACGCGAGCTCGAGATCTTCGATCGGCTGCGGATCGCGGTGGCCGCCGAATCGCCGCGCATCCAGGCGACCGCGCGCGCCCTGGCGACGCTCGACGTGCTCGGCGCGCTCGCCGAGGCCGCGGCCGTCAACAACTACATCAAGCCGCACATCCACGACGGCGATGACATGCTCGTCATCGACGCGCGGCACCCGGTGGTCGAGCGCCGGACGGCGTCGGGCGACGCGTTCGTACCCAACGACATCACGCTCAACGCCGGCGTCTGCCAGTTGGTGATTCTCACCGGGCCGAACATGGGCGGCAAGTCCACCTACCTCCGCCAGACGGCGCTGCTGTGCGTCATGGCGCAGGCCGGCTCGTTCGTGCCGGCGCGCGAGGCGAAGATTCCGCTCGTCGATCGCATCTTCGCGCGCGTCGGCGCCTCCGACAACATCGCGCGGGGCCATTCGACGTTCATGGTCGAAATGCAGGAGACGGCCAACATCCTGCACACCGCCACGTCGCGCAGCCTCGTGGTGCTCGACGAGATCGGGCGAGGCACCGCCACCTTCGACGGGCTCAGCATCGCGTGGGCCGTCGCCGAGTTTCTCGCGACCAACGCGAAGGTGCGGCCCAAGACGCTCTTCGCGACGCACTATCACGAGCTGACCGACCTGGCCGACGCGACGCCCGGCGTCGTGAACTTCCACGTGTCCGCCCGCGAGTGGAAGGACGACATCATCTTCCTGCGCAAGATCGTGCCGGGCCGATCCGATCGCAGCTACGGCATCCAGGTCGCCCGCCTCGCGGGACTTCCGGCGATCGTGATCGAACGGGCGCGCGAGATCCTCGGCGCGCTCGAGCGCGACGAGCTGACCCGCGGCGGCCGCCCGTCCGTCAGCGGCACGCCGTCGGACCCGCAGCGCCAGCTCGGGCTCTTCCAGTCGCCGGCGGCCGACGACGGCCTGCGCAAGAGACTGGCGGCGCTCGACGTCGATCACATGACGCCGATGGAAGCGCTGACGCTCCTGGCCGAGCTGAAACGCACCGTATGACCGCCGCCCCCGCCGTACGCCGCCGCGACGTGCTGTCCTCGCTCGGCCAGCCGAAAGTGGCCGTGATGCTCATGCTCGGCTTCTCGTCGGGCCTGCCGTTTTTCCTCAGCGGCAACACGCTCGGCTACTGGCTGCGCGACGCCGGCACCTCGCTCGCCGCGATCGGCTTCCTGTCGTGGGTCGGGCTCGCCTATTCGCTGAAGTTCCTGTGGGCGCCGATCATCGATCGCGTGGACGCGCCGGTGTTCGGCCGTCTCGGACGCCGCCGCGGCTGGATGGTGGTCAGCCAGATCTTCGTCGCGCTCGGCCTGACCGCCCTGTCCGCGATCGGGCTCAGCGCCGGCCTGGCGACGGTCGGCATCTTCGCGCTCGTCGTGGCCTTCTCCTCCTCGACGCAGGACATCGTCGTGGACGCATGGAGGATCGAGGCGGCCAGCGACTCGGACGAGCTCGGGCTGCTGTCCTCCGCCTATCAGCTCGGCTACCGCGCCGCGATCATCGTCACCGACGCGCTGATCCTGATTTCGGCGAATCACCTCGGCTGGCGGATCTCGTACGCGGCGATGGCGGTGCTGATGGCGGTCGGCGTCGGCGCCAGCCTGGTCGCCACCGAGCCGCTGCGCGCCGCGCGCGCCGCCGGGTCGAGGGCGGAAATTCCGCTGTGGAGCGGCCGCGGCTTCTTCGACGCCGTGATCGGCCCGTTCCGGGAATTCTTCCGGACTTATGGCTGGCTCGCGGTGCTGATGCTGGCGATGATCAGCTTCTACCAGCTGCCGGAATTCGTGATGGGCCCGATGGCGAACCCCTTCTATCACGACCTGGGCCTCTCGAAGGACGCGGTCGGCGCGGTCCGCGGATCGGTGGGGCTCGTGGCCTCGCTGGTCGGGATCGCCGCCGGCGGCTTCAGCACGCTGCGCTTCGGCTACCTCAGGACGCTGATCGCCGGCGTGATCATCAAGATTCTGGTGATCGCCAATTTCGCGACGCTCGC
>JAYVYV010000187.1:0-4099 GCA_043783985.1 Acidobacteriota bacterium
GCCGACGGCGGTGAACCGCGAGCACGCGATCTTCGACGCCGACCGCTGCGTCGCCGTCAACCCGTCCGACACCGCGCCGGCGCTCGTCGCGCTCGACGCCTCGATGGTCATCCGCGGACCGAAGGGTGAGCGCGTCGTCCCCGCCGAGGACTACTGGATCGGCCCCGGCGTCGACATCACGCGCATGAACGTCCTCGCGCCGAACGAAATCCTCACCGCCATCCGCATTCCGTCCACGATGGCCGGGGCGCAGTTCTATTTCGAGAAGGTGCGCGACCGCCAGGTGTGGGATTTCGCGCTGGTCAACGTCGCCTCGGCGATGGTCCTCTCCGGCGACAAGATCGACAAGGTGCGTCTGGTCATCAACGCGGTGGCGGCGACGCCGCGCCGACTCAAGAACGTCGAGACGGCGATTGTCGGCAAGGCGCGCAATGAAGAGACCGCGGACATGGCCGGCAAGATGGCGGTCGAAGGCGCCCAGACGCTGCGGCACAACGGCTACAAAGTGCCGCTCATGCGGAATCTCGTGAAGCGCGCCATTCGGGGAGCGGGTGGGACATGGACCTCTTAAGGTGGGGACGGAGTCCGTGGGGCGAGTGGGTACTCACGCACGTCTCGTGGAGCCTGTTCTGGGCGTCGCTGTTCGCGGGCGTGCTGTTCTTCGTCGCGCACGCGAGCTACATGCTGTTCTCCGCGCACCGCAAGCGCCCCTCGGCTGAGACCGACGCGCTCGAAGCCCGGTACCCGAACCTGCCACCGAAGATCGAGCGGCACGGGCTGGCCGCGCGCCTGTTTCACTGGGTGATGGCGGCCTCGATGTTCGTGCTGCTGTTCTCGGCGTTCCTCCCGATTGCCGGTGTCAAGTTCGCCTGGGTGCAATGGCACTGGATTGCGGGCCTGGTGCTGACCGCATCCATTGTGTTTCACATCGTCCACGCCACGTTTTTCCTGGATTTCTGGTCCATCTGGGTCGGACCCCGGGATATTCCTGAGCTGAAGGCCGAGCTGATGCGCGAGTTCGGCCACGACGTGCCAGGTCCCAAGGACGGCAAGTACCCGCTCGGCAACCGCCTGTACCACACGGCCATCGTCTTCGCAGGGCTGGGCGCATCGATTACCGGCATGCTGATGATCCCCCGCATCCGGACGGGGCTCGTCACACGCAACCCGTACATCCTCGGCGACGTGACGTGGGGCGTCACCTACGTGACGCACGGGCTCGCCGGCGTCGGCCTCGTCGGCCTCGTGATCGCGCACGTGTATTTCGCGATCCGCCCGGAGAAGTGGTGGATCACCAAGTCGATGGTCCTCGGCTACATCACGCGACGGCAGTACCTCGAGCACCACGAACCGAGCCGCTGGCCGGTCGACGCGAAGGGTTCGGGCAGCGCCAAGCACGCGGGCCAGGCTTAGGCAGCCCGTGATGAAAGTCCGGCTGCATTCGACGGGCAATGCATCCCCGCCGCCTGCGTTGCTCCTCGCTCAAATACTCCCGGTATTATCGGTCGTCGCGCCTTGCCGGCGGGGCGCCTCGCCCGTCTCGGTGCGACGCCTGCCTTTCATCACGGGCTGCCAGCCTTGAGCCAGGCGGAAACGGTCGCCGAGCTCGGCTCGCGCATCAACATCATCGAGGAGGCGTACGAGTTCATGCTCGCCTACGCCTCCCAGGGCCTCTCATCAGACCAGGACAATGACCCGGGCCGCCAGGTCCGGGAATACCTGAAGAAATGCGACGCCGCGCTGAGCGGCCTCCCCGGCGTCATCACGCGCTACGTCGAACAACGCGAGCTGAAGCCGACCGCGCCGTACGACGCGTTCGTCGACGTCATCGACGGCGACGCGAAACACTCCCAGGCCGCGATTCAGCTGGTGCTCGCGCAGCCGGCGATCAGCTCGCAGATGGTCGACAACCTCAACGCCTCGATCCACCTGCGCGCGCTGCTCACCGATCTCTTCCTGATCGACGAAGTCCTCAAGGCACACAGATAGAGATTTGGTAATTGGGTAAGTTGGTAATTGGGTAAATGAAAGTTACCAGGTTATCAATTCACAACTTACCAACTCACGCGATTCGGCACTGTAGCGCGAAGGCTTTAGCCGAGCGGTCGTGACGATGACGAAAACATTGCTGCTGGTTGTCGCGATCACCGCGTGGGCACAGATGGCCGCCGGGCCGCGCAACGATCTGCCGCAGCCGTACCGGACGACGCGCGACTGGGGGCAACTGCCGGCCGGCGTGAAATGGGCGGCGGTGACGGCGATCGAGCCGGCGCCGGACGGAAGCATCTACGTCATCCACCGCTGCTTCGCGAATTCGTGCGCAGGGCGCAGCGAGGCGCCGATCCTGAAATACGACGCGAGCGGGAAGCTGCTCGCGAGCTGGGGCGCCGGGATGTTCGTCTTCCCGCACGGCGCGACGGTCGATCGCGACGGCAACCTCTGGGTCACCGACGCGCGCGGCGAGGGAGGCCTGGGGCACCAGGTGTTCAAGTTCAGCCCCGACGGCAAGGTGCTGATGACGCTCGGCAAGGCCGGCGTCAGCGGCGGCGGTCGGGAACTGTTCGACCAGCCCACCGACGTCGTCGTTTCGCCGCGCGGCGATGTGTTCGTCACCGATAGCCATCGTAACGGCAAGAACAACCGCGTCGTGCGGTTCACGAAGGACGGCGGCTACGTGAAGGAGTGGGGCCGCAAAGGATCGGGGCGCGGCGAGCTCAGCGAGCCGCATACGATCGCGATGGACTCGCGCGGCCGGCTGCTCGTCGGCGATCGCGAGAACAACCGCATCCAGATCTTCGATCAGGACGGGACGTTCCTCGACGAGTGGCGCCAGTTCGGCCGTCCGAGCGGCATCTTCATCACCAAGGACGACGCGATCTACGTCGCCGACTCCGAATCCGGACCCGACACCGGCGCGCACGAGCTCGCCGGGATCAGGAAGGGCATCCGCATCGGCAGCGCCAAGGACGGCACGGTCACCGCGTTCATCGAGGACATGGAATCGACGACGCCCGATCACTCGGGCGCCGAAGGCGTCGGCGTCGATGCGCAAGGCAACGTCTACGGCGCCGTCGTCCGCCGCCAGATGCTCGAGCGGCACGTGCTGAAACGGTGAGATTTGGTAAGTGCCACATTCCTGATCTCGCCTATGCGAACAGGCCCACCTGTCCCCCCGTGTGCCAGAACACGACGTTCTGGTTCTCCTTGAATTTCTGCTGGCGCACGTACGCCATCAGGCCGGCCATGGCTTTGGCCGTGTACGTGGGGTCGAGAAAGATCGCCTCGGTCCTGGCGGCGAGCTCGAGCGCTTCGCGCGATGCGTCCGTCGGGATCCCGTACCCGTCGCCGACGAAGCGATCGTCGACCTCGATGGCGGTCCCGCGCGACAGCTTCTCGGGATCCAGGTCGAGCAGATCGGCGATGCCGCTGACGATCGCGCGCACCTGCGCCTGCAGCGATGCCGACGAGGCGTCTGCACTAATCCCGACGACGCGGGTGTGGAGGCCGAGCAGACGGCAGCCGGCCACGAGCCCCGCCTGCGTCCCGCCCGACGATGTCGAGTGCACGATGACGTCCGGCGCGGGCATCTGATCGACGAGCTCGGCGACCGCGAGCGCGAACCCGAGCGCGCCAAGTGGCGTCGACGCGCCGATCGGAATCGCGAAGGGCCGCCGTCCCTCGTCGCGCAGGCGCCCGGCGACCTGGAGCATCATCGGCGCGCGGTCGTCGCGCGACGGGACGTACACGACCTCGGCGCCCAGCAGCTGGTCGAGCAGCGCGTTTGCGGTCAGCCGTTCGGGCGCCTCGCCGTTGGCCACCAGCACGGCCCGCAAACCGAGTTTCGCCGCCGCCGCCGCGGTCGCACGCGCGTGGTTCGACTGCACGCCGCCGGCTGTGATCAGCGTGTCCGAGCCGTCGGCCACCGCGCGCGCCGCGACGAGCGACAGCTTGCGGACCTTGTTCCCCCCGAACCCGAAGGGGATCGCATCGTCGCGCTTGATGAACAGGCGCGGGCCGCCGCCAAGGAGCATCCGCAAGTTCCGCATCGGCTCGATCGGGGTCGGGGCCGCGACGAACGGCACCGACGGAAATCGCGCGA
>JAYVYV010000188.1:0-10977 GCA_043783985.1 Acidobacteriota bacterium
CCTGCACAGCGGCCGGCACAGGGTCGCCCTATGAGCGCGAAACTGCGCGTGCTCGCCCTCGTGCACCGACACCTGATCCCGCCCGACACGATTGAAGAGGGCACCGACATCGTGTCGGCGCCCTGGCGCACCGAGTACGATGTGATCTCCACGCTGACCGGCCTCGGGCACGAGGTCAGGGCGCTCGGCGTCCACGACGACCTCGGCGAGATCCGGCGCGTCGCGATGGAGTGGAAGCCGCACATCGCCTTCAACCTGCTCGAAGGCTTCGACGACGTCACGATTTTCGACCAGAACGTCGTCTCGCACCTCGAGCTCCTCAAGCTCCCTTATACCGGCTGCAACCCGCGGGGCCTGCTGCTGGCGCGCGACAAGTCGCTGTCCAAGAAGTTGCTGGCCTATCATCGGATCTCCGTCCCCGAATTCGAGGTCGTCCGTATCGGCCGCCCGATCCGCCGGCCCAAGCGGCTCCCCTTTCCGCTCATGGTGAAGTCGCTCACGCAGGAAGCGTCGATCGGCATCTCCCAGGCGTCGGTCGTCGACAGCGACGAGAAGCTGAAGGAGCGCGTCGCGTTCATCCACGAGAGCATCGGCACCGCCGCGCTCGTCGAGCAGTACATCGACGGCCGCGAACTGTACGTCGGCATCCTGGGCAACCAGGCGCTCCAGGCGATGCCGGTCTGGGAGCTCTTCTTCACGAACATGCCCGACGGCGTCAAGCGCATCGCCACCGATCGCGTGAAATGGAGCGTCAAGTATCAGAAGAAATACGGGATCGACAGCGGGCCCGCCACGGAACTGCCGGACGGGAAAGCCGAGAGCATCCAGCACCTGTGCAAACGCGCGTACCGCGCGCTGGAGTTGAGCGGCTACGCACGGATCGATCTCCGGCTCGACGGCGCGGGCAACGCCTGGGTGATCGAAGCCAACCCGAACCCGCAGATTGCCAAGGGGGAGGATTTCGCCGCCTCCGCCGAAAAAATCGGCGTCGGCTACGAGACGGTGATCCGGCGGATCATCAACCTCGGACTGCGGTGGCAGCCGGAGAGCTTCGCCTGACGGAGGGCTGAGCGCCTAAGGCTGAGGGGTATACGCCGGGCGCGAGGAGCGGACGATCGCCCAGATGCAGAGCGCGACGAACGCGAGCGGCAGCAGTGGGATCATCACCGCGAACAGGACCGCGACCAGCGCGACGACGAGCGCGGCGCCGACCGCCAGCAGCACGAACGGCAGGGCCACCAGGAGCACGAGCGACTTGAGGACGAACCGCAGCAGCAAGAACGGCACGATCAGCAGCGCGAACGGCAGGAGCAACACGGCGAAGGGGAGCAACAGCAGGCCGAACGCAATCCGGAACGGCAGCGTGAGCAGGAAGAACATGCTGATCCTCCCGGGCGCCGCGTCAGGCCGGGCCCGTCAGGATCATTTACGAGCGGCGGCCTCGATCAGTTCCGGCGATTTGAGCTGGTCGGCCGGTCCGCGGGGGGCGCCGGGCGCGAAATAGATGAACGGCTGGTGGCTGATCCGCTCGTCGAGGCTCTTGACCACCGACGCGCGGCCTCCCGCCGTCTTCTTCGTCTTCGTGAACCCGAAGAGGACGCAGAAGCCGATGAAGAGGAAGAGCACGAACCCCGTGCTCGAGAGGACGCCCTCGAGCGTGCCGAGCGCAATCCGAATGGCGTCCGCGTTCATCATTTCGCCTCGGCTTCCGACGATTGCGCCGGCGCCACGTCGTAGTACACGAGCCCCCGTCTCACTTCTTCCATCGCGACGCGCTCGGCCTTGTGAGGCGCCGGGACCTGGTCGCCCAGCCGCGGCTGCGCCCCGCGGCGCAGCTGCTTGGCGCGCAGCGCGGCGACATCCACGAACAGGAAGCGGCTCTGAATCGGCGGCAACGGCTGGGCCGGAATCTTGGGTGTATCGGGATGCTGCGGGAGCGGGGTCGGTTCGTCCATGTCGAAGATAGAGGGTAGCACGTGGTCCAGCGGGTCCGGTAGCGCCGGCAGGTCGAGCGGGCGGGTCAGGGTGCCGCAACACCCGACCCACCCGACCGTTCGTCGTCGACCGGCTCTTACTTGGTCTCGGCGTATTCCGCGTCGACCACTTCCGCATCCTTGACGTTCGACTCGCCCGCAGCGTGCGAACTCTGCGAACCCTGAGTACCCTGAGCACCCTGAGCACCCTGAGTCCTGTACAGCGCCTCCGCCATCGCGTGCGAGGCCTGCTGCAGCTCCTCGGTCGCCTTCCTGATCGCCGCGACGTCCTCGCCTTGCGACACGGCGCGGAGGTCCTTGATCGCCGCCTCGATCTTCGACAGGTCGCCGACTGCGATCTTCTGGCGGTTGTCGTTCACCGTCTTCTCCGCCTGGTAGGCGAGCGAGTCGGCCTGGTTGTGGGCGTCGATCAGATCGCGCCGCGCCTGATCCTCGGAGGCGTGGCTCTGCGCTTCGGTCACCATCCGATCGACGTCGTCCTTCGACAGGCCGCTCGAACCGCTGATGGTGATCTTCTGTTCCTTGCCGGTCGCCATGTCCTTGGCGGTCACGTTGACGATGCCGTTGGCGTCGATGTCGAACGCGACCTCGACCTGCGGCACGCCGCGCGGCGCGGATGGCAGACCCACGAGCTGGAAGCGGCCCAGCGTCCGGTTGTCGCGCGCCAGCGGGCGCTCGCCCTGCAGCACGTGGACCTCCACGTTGGTCTGGTTGTCGGCCGCCGTCGAGAAGATCTCGCTCTTGCGCGTGGGAATCGTCGTGTTGCGCGGGATCAGCGTCGTCAGCACGCCGCCCAACGTCTCGATGCCGAGCGAGAGCGGCGTCACGTCGAGCAGCAATAGATCCTTGACTTCGCCGGAGAGGACGCCGCCCTGCGCCGCGGCGCCGACGGCGACGACTTCATCGGGGTTCACCCCCTTGTGCGGTTCCTTTCCGAAGAACTCGCGCACGAGCTGCTGGACCTTCGGCATGCGCGTCGAGCCGCCGACGAGGACGATCTCGTCGATCTTCGAGGGGTCGACACCGGCGTCGGCCAGCGCCTGCTTCACCGGCGCCATCGTGCGTTGCAAAAGATCGTCGACCAGTTGCTCCAGCTTCGCCCGTGTCAACTTGACCTGCATGTGCTTCGGCCCGGTCGCGTCGGCGGTGACGAACGGCAGGTTGATTTCGGTTTCCATCGCCGTCGAGAGCTCGATCTTGGCCTTCTCGGCGCCTTCCTTCAGACGCTGGAGCGCCATGCGATCCTTCGACAGGTCGATCCCTTCGGCCTTCTTGAACTCCGCGACGAGCCACTCGATGACCCGGTCGTCGAGGTCGTCGCCGCCCAGATGCGTGTCGCCGTTGGTGGCCTTCACCTCGACAACTCCCTCGCCGACTTCGAGCACGGAGATGTCGAAGGTGCCGCCGCCGAAATCGTACACGGCGATGGTCTCGTCCTTCTTCTTGTCGAGGCCGTACGCGAGCGCCGCGGCGGTCGGTTCGTTGATGATCCGCAGGACGGTGAGCCCGGCAATCCTGCCGGCGTCCTTCGTGGCCTGCCGCTGCGCGTCGTTGAAGTAAGCCGGAACGGTGATGACGGCGTCGGTGACTTTTTCACCGAGGTAGTCCTCGGCCGCCTGTTTGAGCTTCTGCAGGATCATCGCCGAGACTTCGGGCGGAGAGTATTTCTTGTCGCGCGCGTTGACCCACGCGTCGCCGTTGTCCGCGCGCACGACCGTGTAGGGCACGCGCGACGCTTCGCTCGTCACCTCGTCGAACTTCCGGCCCATGAAGCGTTTAATCGAGAAGACCGTGTTCTCGGGATTGGTGACCGCCTGGCGCTTGGCGACCTGGCCCACGAGCCGCTCCGCCTCTTTCGTGAACGCGACGACCGACGGAGTGGTGCGGGCGCCCTCTTGATTGACGATGACGGTGGGCTGTCCGCCTTCCATCACGGCGACCACCGAGTTGGTGGTGCCGAGGTCGATTCCAATGACTTTACCGGGCATAGTTGGTCTCCTCGTTTCGTGAGATGTCAGAACTTCGAGGAGTATAGATTTACATTGAGTTGATGTCAAGCATTAAATCTTAGTTATATACACTCATATTGTTCGGCTAGCGACGCAGCCGGTGTCCATGCGATTATCACGTCATGCGTCCCCGTATCCACGCCATCGCCTCTCCCTCCGAAGTCGGAGATTTCGCCGCTGACGTCCGGCAGCTGTTCCTCGAGCTCGGACGCGCTTTCGGATCCCAGTCGCTGGCCGGCGAGTGCGCTCCGCCGCTCGACGTGTACGAGACCGACGACACGCTGGAGATCACGCTGGATCTCCCCGGCGTCGACGCCGCCGCGGTTCGTATCCTCGGCAAAGGCGACAGCGTGCTGATTGCCGGCGAGAAGGCCGCGCGCCGCGCGCGGCGCGAGTCCAGCTTTCATCTCGTCGAGCGCGGCTACGGCCGCTTCGCGCGTGTCGTCCGCCTCGGTCGGGCGTGCGACACCTCGAAGGCGCGCGCGACGCTCGTCGACGGGGAATTGCGCGTGTCCATCCCCAAAATCGCCGAAGGCCGGGGAAAGGCGATTCCAATAGCGATCGCCTAGCGCGGAGAGGACCCTACCAACTCCGACACGGAACTCCGACACCAAACTCCGACACCAAACTCCGACACCGAACTCCGACACCGAAACCCCGACATTCAGCGGTAAGCTGTCACCGTGCGCATCCTGTTCATCGGCGACATCGTCGGCAAGCCCGGACGCGAGCTCGTGCGGCGCGGGCTCGCCGGCATCGTCGATTTCCACCGGATCGATCTGGTGATTGCAAACGCGGAGAACTCCGCGGCCGGCTTCGGGATCACCCGAGAGATCGGCGACCAGCTGCTCGAGTGGGGCGTCGACGTGATGACCTCGGGCAACCACATCTGGGACAAGAAGGAAGCGCTCGACTACATCGGGGCCGAGCCGCGGCTGCTGCGCCCGGCCAACTACCCGGCCGGCGCGCCAGGGAACGGCCGGTATCTGGCCCGCACCCGCGACGGCCGGTCCGTCGGGGTCGTCAACGTCATGGGCCGCGTGTTCATGCTGAATATCGACGACCCGTTTACCGTCGTGCTTCGCGAAATCGACGCGCTGAAAGAACGCACGCGGATCGTCTTCGTGGACTTTCACGCCGAGGCGACCTCGGAAAAGATCGCGATGGGCTGGCATCTCGACGGCAAAGTGACGGCGGTCGTCGGCACGCACACCCACGTCCAGACCGCGGACGAGCGTATCCTGCCCAAAGGCACGGCGTACCTGACCGACGCCGGCATGACCGGGCCGCACGATTCGATTATCGGCGTCGACATCCAGGCGGCGCTCGGCAGGTTCCTCACCGCGCTGCCCGCGCGGTTCGAGACGGCGACCGGGAACCCGCGCTTGAACGCGGTGATCGTCGACGCGGACGAACAGACCGGCCGCGCGACCGACATCGAACGACTGAGCTTGAGCGCGGACGACATCCACCAACTGGCGGATCTGGCCGATGACCGACCTGTTCGATCTTCCGTTTGAAGAGGAACCGGCGCCGGAGCCTGTCCAGCCGGCGCCCAACGACGAACGTCGAACGAGGAACGTCGACCGTCCGGCGGCGCCAGGCCGCCGTGTGTTCAGCGTCACCGAGCTCACCGTCCGCGTCCGCGACCTGCTCGAGACGGAGTTCTTCGAGGTCTGGGTCGAGGGCGAGCTCTCCAACTGCCGCGTCTGGAACACGGGGCACCTGTATTTCACGCTGAAGGACGGGGCATCCCAGATCAAAGGGGTGATCTTCAGATCCGCCTTGCGCTATCTGAAATTCAAGCCGGCCGACGGGCTGCGCGTCGTGGCGCGCGGCCGCGTGTCGGTCTATGAGCCGAAGGGCGAATATCAGCTGGTCTGCGAACATCTCGAGCCGCACGGCCTGGGGGCGCTGCAGCTCGCGTTCGATCAGCTCAAAAAGCGGCTGCAGGACGAGGGGCTCTTCGATGCGGCCCGCAAACGCCCGCTGCCGGCGCTGCCGCGCAAGATCGGGATCGTCACGTCGCTCGACGGCGCAGCGATCCGCGACATCATCAAGGTGCTCCGCCGGCGCTATGCCAACGCGCATCTCGTGATCTGCCCCGCCCGTGTGCAGGGCGAGGACGCGGCGCCGGAGATCGCGCGGGCGCTGCGTCAGATCGCGCGGGTTCCGGGCGTGGACGTCGTGATCGTCGGGCGCGGCGGCGGCTCGATCGAGGATCTGTGGGCGTTCAACGAGGAGATCGTGGCGCGAGCGATCGCGCGGGTCCCGGTACCGGTGATCTCGGCCGTCGGCCATGAGACCGACGTCACCATCGCCGATTTCGTGGCGGACGTGCGCGCGCCGACGCCGTCGGCGGCGGCCGAGCTCGTCGTCTCTGCGAAGGATCAGTTCTGCGGGCGGATCGATCGGCTGCACGATCGGCTGCGCGCGGCCGCCCGCGCGCGCGTGCAGGGGCTGAGCCGGCGGGTCCACATGGTCGACGGCCGACCGGCGTTCGCCGGTTTCCGCGGACGCGTCGCCATGCGGGGACGGCATGCCGCGGATCTGTCGCACGCGCTCGCCCGCATCATACGCGCCGGGCTGGCCGCCCGGGAGCGACGCCGCCAGCAGCTCGAACGCCAGCTGGCGACATTCGACGCGGGACGCCGGCTCGCCAGCATCCGGACTCGCCTCGTCGCGTCGGGCGGCCGTCTCGAAAACGCGGCCCGGCGGCGGCACCATCGCGCCGCGGCGCAGCTGAGCAACATCGCGGGCCGGCTCGACTCGCTGAGCCCGCTCGCCGTCCTGGGCCGCGGCTACGCCGTCGCGTGGAATGCCGAGCGGACGCGCGTGATCCGCAACGCCGCGGCCGTCGCGCCGGGCGATACCATCCATGTGACGTTGTCGCGTGGTGAGCTGGACTGTGAGGTACAGTCCACCGCAGATTCAACACACGGGACAACGAGGACATCGCGCTAGATCGTCTTTTTCCTTGGTGTCCGTTGTGTCCATCGTGTTTACTCAGAAGTGCTTCATGCCGGATACGTCGATAAAAGACTTCGAGGCGGCGATCGCCGAGCTCGAAACGATCGTCAAGAAGCTCGAGGAAGGCGACCTCGCGCTCGAACAGTCGCTCGCGCTGTACGAGCGCGGCGTCCAGCTCTCGCGCTTTTGCCACGCGCAGCTCGAGCAGGCCGAGCGCCGCATCGAGATCCTCAACGAACGCGGCGAGCTGAAGCCGGCGCCGGCGTCGTTCGCCGCCGAGGACCCCGAACGCGGCTGATGCCCTCGTCATGTCCCATTGATGCCGACGTGACCACCGACCTGCTCGCCGACTTCCTCGCCCGCGCCCGCGCGCGCGTCGACGCCGCGCTCGAGCGCTGTCTCCCGGCGCCGCCCGCGTGCCCCGCGCTCGTCAGCGACGCCATGCGCTACAGCGTGTTCGCCGGCGGGAAGCGCCTGCGGCCGATGCTGACGCTGGCCGCCGCCGCGGCGGTCGAGGCACACAGCGCTGAAACCGTGCGCCACAGGGGCCATAGCCGGAGCCACACCACGGATCTGGACGACGTGGGTCCCGCGAGCGGAGGCTTCAGCCCGGCGTTGGAAGCCGCGCTACCCGCCGCCTGCGCCATCGAGCTGATCCACACCTATTCGCTGATCCACGACGATCTGCCCGCGATGGACGACGACACGCTGCGGCGCGGACGGCCGACGCTGCACGTCGTGTACGGCGACGGCATCGCGATCCTCGCGGGCGACGGCCTCCATGCCGAGGCCTTCGCGCTGCTGGCTCGAGAGCCCGTGTCGGACGATCCCGACGTCGTCGGTCGCAAGC
The DNA here is from genome assembly GCA_043783985.1 of Acidobacteriota bacterium. Taxonomy (GTDB): domain Bacteria; phylum Acidobacteriota; class Vicinamibacteria; order Vicinamibacterales; family CAVVIG01; genus CAVQFC01. The sequence continues at coordinate 7,824 of JAYVYV010000188.1, forward strand.
TCCGCGTCATCCGCGGTGTGGCCGAAGCGGCGGGAGCCGGCGGGATGGTCGGCGGCCAGGCTGTCGATCTGCAGGCAGGAGGGCAGGCGCCGGGCCACGCGATCACGCTCGACGCGGTCGGGCTGCGCGCGATGCACGCGCGCAAGACCGGTGCGCTGATCCGCGCCGCCGCGGCCAGCGGCGCCATCATGGCCGGCGCAGACCAGGCGCTCGTCGCCGCCATCGACGCGTACGCGGGGGACGTCGGCCTCGCGTTTCAGATCGTCGACGACATCCTCGACGTCGAGGGCGATCCCGCCGCGCTCGGCAAAACCGCGGGCAAGGACGCCGCGTCCGCCAAGCCCACCTACCCGGCGCTGTTCGGGCTGGAGCGCTCGCGGGCGATCGCCGCGGAGTGCCTGCACCGCGCGCACGGCGCGCTGCAGGACGCGGGCATCACCGACAGCCTCCTCGGCAGAATCGCGGACTGGGTTGTTTCAAGGAAGAGCTGACTCGATGCGCTGCTCCAACACCAAGGACATCAAGGACACAAAGGATACGAAGGATCAGATCCAAAGGGTTTCTCCTTTGTGTCCTTTGTGTCCTTGGTGTTGAGGCGGCGTGGCAACTGCCAAGGAACGGCTCGATGTGGCCCTCGTTGAACGCGGGCTTGCGCCCTCCCGCGAGCGGGCGCGCGCGCTGATCCTGGCCGGGCAAGTCACCATCGACGGCCAGGTCGTCTCGAAGGCCGGCGCGCCGGTCACCCCGGACGCACGGGTCGAGCTGTCGGTGCCCGACCACCCGTACGTCGGGCGCGGCGGGCTGAAGCTCGCCGGCGCCCTCGACGCCTTCGCCATCGACCCGCGCGGACGCCGCGCGCTCGATGTGGGCGCGTCCACCGGGGGCTTCACCGACGTCCTTCTCCAGCGCGGCGCCGAGAGCGTGATCGCGCTCGACGTCGGCCGGGGGCAGCTCGACTGGCGGCTGCGCAGCGATCCGCGCGTGCTGGTGCACGAAGGCGTCAACGCGCGCCTGCTCACCCCGGACGATGTGCCGCATGCCGTGAGCCTGGTGACCATCGACGTGGCCTTCATCTCGCTGCGGCACATTCTTCCGGCGCTGCCACCGTTCCTCGATCCAGCAGCCGACATCGTCGCGCTGGTGAAGCCGCAGTTCGAGGCCGGCCGCGGCGAGGTCGGCAAGCACGGCATCGTCTCCGATCCAGCGGTCCACGAGGCGGTGATCGCGCGGGTCACCGAGGCGGCCGCGGCGTGCGGCCTGACGCGCGTCGCGATGGCGCCGTCGGCGATCACCGGCGCCACCGGCAACCAGGAATTCTTCCTCCACCTCCATGCGCACCGCTGACCCCATCATCGTGCTGGGGGCCGGCGCCATCGGCAGCGTCTACGCGGTGAAGCTGTCGGCGCGTCACGCGGTGACCGTCGTCGCACGGCGAGAGCACGCCGAGGCGATCCGGTCCCAGGGGCTGCGGCTGATCGGACGCGAGACGCTGACGGCGCGGCTGGACGCCGTGACGCAGGTCGACTCGATCGCGCCCGACACCATCGTCCTGCTGACCACGAAGGTCAACGCGAGCGAGGCGGCGCTGCGGCCGATCGCGGACCTGGTGCGCGACGACACCGTGATCGTCTGCGTGCAGAACGGGCTGGACAGCGAAGGAATCGCGCGGCGCGCCGTCGGCGGCCGCTGTCCCGTCCTGCGCGCGATCACCCAGTTCGGCGCGATCTTCGAGGCGCCCGGCCTGATCAATTTCACCGCGTCGGGCTGCACGTTGCTCGAGGACGGCCCGCGCAGCGCCGCCATTGCCGGCATCCTCACGGCGTGCGGCCTCGAAGGGCGCGTATGCCCGGACATCAAGACCGAGATCTGGCGCAAGCTGATCTTCAACTGCGTGATCAACCCGATTACCGCGATGACCGGGACCGAGGTCGGCGGCATCGCCGATCCGCGCCTCGATCCGCTGAAGCAGCTGGTGATCGACGAATGCGTGGCGGTGGCGCGCAGCGAGGGGGTCGAGTTCCCGAACGATCTCCTCGCGACCATCGCCGAGGTGTTCGGCGCGTCGCGCACCATCGCCTCGATGCGCCAGGACCTGATGCGCGGGAGGCCGACCGAAATCGATCACATGAACGGCGCGGTCGCGGACCTCGGGCGCCGGGCCGGCATCCACTGTCCGGTGAACGCGGCGCTGGCGGCCATCATCAAGGCGATGGATCGTTGTACGATGGCGTCATGACACGCGTCGGCATCGTCGCCAAGTCGCACCTGCGCGAAGCGACGCCGCATCTCACCGCGATCGAGGCGTGGCTGGCCGCGCGCGGACACGCCACCGTGTTCGAGACGGCGACCGCCGCGCTCATGCCGCCGGCGGCGGACCGCGCGGTGGCGGACAAGCCGGCGCTGGTCGGCCGCGTAGATCTGCTCGTCGTGCTCGGGGGGGACGGCACCCTCCTGTCGGTAGCGGACTGCGTCGGCGCGGCCGGCGTCGACGTGCCCATCCTCGGCGTCAACTTCGGGAGCCTCGGGTTCCTGACCGAGGCGACGCTCCCCGAGCTCTATCCGTCGCTCGAGGCGGCGCTCAGCGGTTCGGCCCGCGTCGAAGAACGCCTCATGCTCCGCGCGACCACGATCCGCGCGGGACAGGCGCTGCCCGATCATCTCGCGCTCAATGACGTCGTGATCACGAAGGCCGCTCGCGCGCGGATGACCGACCTGTCGGTGTTCGTCGGCGACGAGTTCGTCACGCGAGTGAAGGCGGACGGCCTGATCGTCGCCACCCCCACGGGATCGACCGCGTACAACCTCGCGGCCGGCGGCCCGATCGTCCAGCCGGTGGTCGATGCGATCGTGCTGACGCCGATCGCCCCGCACATGCTCACCAACCGGCCGATCGTGATTCCGGCCTCGTCGGTGGTGCGGGTGCAGCCGATGATGGCCGAGCGCGACGAGCTGTACGTCACGTTCGACGGCCAGGCGGGGCATCAACTCGAAGCCGGCGACGAAGTGCGCATCCGCTGCGCCGACCGCCGCGTCCGCCTGCTGCGGCCGTCGTCGCGCAGCTACTTCGAGGTGCTGAGACAGAAGCTGAAATGGAACGAACGCTGACGCTGCCGCAGAATCTGAACTCTGAAAGCCGCAGAATCTGAACTCTGAA
>JAYVYV010000189.1:0-4093 GCA_043783985.1 Acidobacteriota bacterium
GCGAATCGAACTGCCGTGGTTGAGCGGCGCGGTCGCGCGCATCGGCCGCGAGGTCGGCGTGCCGACGCCGATCCACACGTTCATCACCGCGGTGCTCAACCCGTTCGTCAACGGCAGGGGCTAGGGGCTGGAGGCTAGCTGTGCCGGGTGCGGGCGATGGCCACTGATTCCCTCGCCCACTCTAGCAGCGCGTCGCCGTCCTCGAGGATCGCGGCCGGCACGCTGTAGTACTGCATCTGGCCTTTGCCGCGCGGCCGGCCGGGATACGGCTGAAACGGGCGGGCGCCCGCCGCCTCGCGCGCGCCCCGCGTCGCGGCGTCGCCCTTCAGGTAGAGCATGTCGCCCGCCACCAGCGCGAAGAACAGATCGCCGGCGTAGAGCCCGACGCCGCCGAACATCCGCTTCGGCGTGAGCGGGCCGAGCGGATCGAGCTGCTCGAGCACGAACGCGACGAAGCTGTCTGTGACAGGCATGATGGCGGGTCCAAAGGACCGCCCTACAACCGTCTGGTTCGTAGGCCGGGTCCTTCTGGACCCGGCGTTCAGCGCGCCGGCTGTCCGGCCGCCGTCGACGCCGACTTCAGCGACGCATACATCTTCGCCACCACCTCGTTCAGCTGGCGGTCGCCGCGAATCCACCGGAACACCGCGACGATGTCGTTGTCCCAGTCGATGTAGACGATGTTCGAGCCGTTGCCGACGAACCGCACCACGGTCGCCGGCGCCGACGGCAGCGGCTTCTGATCCGTGTTCAGGTACCAGTTGGCGAAGCCGTACGTCTTGTTGTCGGATCCCGGCGTCCGCGCCATCTGGATCCACTTCTCCGAGACGATCGTCTGGTCCTTCCACCTGCCGTTGCGCAGGAACAGGTAGCCGAACCGCGCCATGTCGTACGAGTTGATGAACATGCCGCCGCCCCAATGGCCGCCGCCGCTCACCGACTGCACCTTCATGCCGTCGATGTCCACCCAGGAGTTCTCGTATCCGTACCAGCGCCACGTCGACGAGGCGCCGATCGGATCCATCACTTCCTGGCGAAGCACGGCCGGCAGCGCGCGCCGCCACACCTGCAGTGCCGCGAGCGCCATGACGTTCACGCGGACGTCGTTGTACTTGAAGTGCGCGCCCGGGTCCCACAGCTTGCGGTTCGTCTGCTCCTCGACCGTCTTCCCCACCGGACGATCGGCCCAGTCCGGCTTGCCCCACAACGTCCCCTGCCAGTCGCTCGTCTGCCGGAGCAGGTCGTCCCACTTGATCTTCTGGTTGTGCGGCGCGTCGAACAGATCGACGTGCGGCGGCATGTAATCGCGCACGTAGTCGTGCACGTCCTTGATCAGCCCGCGCTGCACCGCCAGCCCGACCACCGTCGTCAGAAACGTTTTCGTGACGCTGTTGGTGATGTCCGCCCGCATCGGATCGCCCCATTGAGCGACGATGTAGCCGTGGCGCGTGATGAGGCCGCTGGCGGGACCGCGATCCTTGATCGGACCGACGAGACTGAAGAACGGCTCCTTGCCGAAGCTGTTCGTCAGGAACTGCGTCATGTCGTGCGGACCCGGCGTATCGTTGGCGATCGCCAGCTGCACCGCCTCGTTGACCAGCGCGCCGTTCATCCCGACCTCGTCGGGCGTCTTGTGCTGCCAGTCGAAGCGCTCGGGAAAATATGCCGCCGCCTGGACGCCGCGCTGCGGCGTGGTCGGCGCCACGATCTGCGTGCCGCCCTGCGTCCGGCTTTGCGCCAGCGCGGGCACGATGACGAAGGCGGCGAGGACGATGGGAAGGGCGCGTCGCAGCATGGGTTATCTCCTTGCGAAGGCTGCAGTATAGTGCAGGGACTCCCGACATGCGTGCCCGGATGTGCGCCGTCGTCGTCGCGTTGTCCGTGAGCTCGGCGCTGCTGTTCGCGGCCCGGCAGCCGCCCGCAACGGCGCCGCTCGACGTCGTGCTGGACCGCGCCGGCTGGTATCTCGACTACTTCGTCGCCGAGTTCGAGAACGTCGTCGCCGAGGAAACCTACGTCCAGGACTCGTCGCAGCCGATCCCGAGCTTCTCGCCGGTGAGCGGCGGCCGCGGCTTCGGGGGACAACCCCTCCCGCCTTCGGACCTGCTTCGGGCGCGCCACCGCGACCTCCGGTCCGATTTCCTGCTCGTGAAATCGCCGGACGCGGCGGCGCTCGTGCCGTTCCGGGACGTCATCCAGGTGGACGGCGTCGTCGTGCGCGACCGAGAAGAGCGGCTCGCCAGGCTCTTTCTCACGGCGTCCACCGACGCGATGGCCCAGGCCGAGCACATCCGTGAAGAGGGCGCGCGCTACAACCTGGGCAACATGCGCAGCACGCTCGGGAACCCGGTGCTGGCGCTCGGCGTGCTGCAGCAGACGTATCAGCCGCGGTTCCATTTTTCGTTCGGCAAAGGCGAAAAGAGCCTGGGGCCGGGCGTGGCGGTCGTGGAATACCGGGAAATAAAGTCGCCCGCGATGATTGGTGGAGAGGCGGGACGCGATCTTCCGGCGCACGGTCATCTCTGGATCGACATCGTCACCGGCCGCGTGCTCAAGACCGAGCTGCAGGTCGAGCAGCCGGCCGTGCGCGCCCTCGTCACGACCACGTTCCAGGCCGAGGAGCCGTCGGGAATCGCGGTGCCGCTGGAGATGCGCGAGCGGTACACGTTCGCGAACGGCAACCGCGTGAACACGGTGGCGAGCTACGGGCGCTTCCGCCGTTTCGACGTGAGCGCGAACGCGGACATCCGCACGCCCAGTGCGACCACCACGGACCCGTCGACCGGCTTGGTGTTGGTCGAGCTGCCGCCGGGGCGCTTCACGATGGGCAGCGCGGCGACGGAGACGGGACGCAACGCCGACGAGCTGCTGCACGACGTGGAGATCACGAAGCCGTTCCTGTTGGGCCAGCACGAGGTGACGCAGCAGGAATGGCGCACGGTGATGGGCGCGGGGCCGAGCCAGTTCACCGGCTGCGGACCGCGATGCCCTGTCGAGAACGTCACGTACGCCGACGTGCAGACGTTTCTCGAAAAACTGAACGCGCGCCCGCCGCACACGCTGCGCTACCGGCTGCCGACCGAAGCCGAGTGGGAGTACGCGTGCCGTGCGCGCACCACGGGTCCGTTCTCGACCGGCGAAAACCTGACGACCGCGCAGGCGAACTACGACGGGCGCCAGCCGTACGGATCGTTTCCGCCCGGCGAATTCAGGCAGAAGCCGACGCCGGCCGGCACGTTTCCCCTCAACCCGTGGGGGCTCGCCGACATGCACGGCAACGTATGGGAATGGACGTCGGATTGGTACGGTCCGTACGCCGAGGGCGGGTCGGCGAACATCGATCCCCACGGCCCCGCGTCGGGGGAGAAGCGTGTCATCCGCGGCGGGAGCTGGTTCTTCGACGCGAACAGCGCGCGGTGCGCGCTGCGCTACACGCACGCGCCGCTGGACAAGGGCTTCAGCCTCGGTTTTCGGGTGGCCGCAGATCGTCCGCGGTGATCGACGCGGTCTCGGGCACGACGAACGCGTACTGCAGCTGATCCGTGATGACACCGTTCTTGATCGCGCTGCGGCGCAGCCGCCCCTCGAGCACGTAGCCCGCTTTCTCCAGCACGCGGCACGACGCCGCGTTCCACGCGAAGGGCAGCGCGTAGACGCGGGTCAGCGTGTGCGTCTCGATCGCGTAGTCGGTCGCGGCGGCCAGCGCCTGGGTCGCGATCCCGCGCCCCCAGAACGGCTCGGCAAGCCAGTAGCCGATCTCGGCCGACACGCGCTCCACGTCGTGACGCAGCACGAAGCCGATGCTGCCGACCGCTTCCCCGCCGACGTCGATCGCGAACGTCGTCTCCGGCGCGCGATTGCGGACCGAACGGATGAACTCGCGCGCATCATGGCTCGTATAGGGATGCGGAAACGCGTCGCGCAGGTTCAACCAGATCGTGTGGTTGTTGGCATGGCGCGCGAGCGGCTCGGCGTCTTTCGTCTCCCACGACCGCACCTCGCAGGACTTCAGCGTCAGCTGCATCGTGACCCGCACTCCGCGCGTGTTTTGATCGCGCGCAGCCACATGAACCGCATCAGCGAGCTGCCCGGG
>JAYVYV010000190.1:0-4092 GCA_043783985.1 Acidobacteriota bacterium
CCCGATGAAGATGGTGATGAGATCGATGCCGCCCGCCATGATCATCATGCCGAGCGTGGCGCACAGGATCAGGAAGTAGTACTCGCCCGGCGACGCGGCGCCTTCGGTTTCGAGGTACCGGATCGACATGAGCACGGTGATCGCCGCGGCGACGAGGAAGACGACCTTGAAGAACAGCGCGAACTGGTCCACCGCGAGGAGGCCGTGCGCGACCTCGACGTGCGTGTGCGCAAACGGCACGAGCGCGGCCGCCGTCGCGCCCAGCGCCAGCAGCGTCACCCAGGCCAACGCCGCGCGGCGCGCCTTCGGCAGCAGCACGTCGGCGATCAGCACGAGCAGCGCGCCGCCGGTGAGCACCAGCTCCGGCAGGATGTAGTAGAAGTCCGAGAGCGAAACCCCCGGCGGCATCAGCGCCTGTCCTGCCCTGGGCCGGCTGACGGCAGCGGGTTGCCGTTCACGTCGCACGGCATCGTGGACAGGAACTTCGCTGCCGGGTTGTTCGAGGCGGCGATCGCCTCGGCGGTCGGCGGCGCCGTGTTGCACTCGGCGTACTTCGCCGTGTACTGCGGGCTCACGCGCAGGATGATGTGCTGCACCGAGGTCTCGAGGCGGCGGAGGAACGGCGCCGGGTACATCCCCATCCAGACCGCGAGCACGAGCAGCGGCGCGAACGTCGCGAAGTCGCGGTGGCTCAAATCGGACAGCCGCTCGTTCTTCGGGTTCTCGATCTTGCCGAACATCGTGCGCTGGTAGAGATAGAGCATGTAGGCCGCGCCGAGGACGACTCCGCTGCCGGCGAACGCCGCCCACCATTTGTTGGCGACGAACACGCCCTGCAGGATCAGCAGCTCGCCGATGAACCCGTTCAGCGTCGGCAGCCCGATCGACGACATCGTCATCACCAGGAAGATGGCCGCGTACACCGGCATCACCTTCGACAGCCCGCCGTATTCCGAGATCTCGCGCGTGTGGCGCCGCTCGTACACGACCCCGACGAGCAGGAAGAGCCCGCCGGTCGAGATGCCGTGATTGAGCTGCTGGATGATGCTGCCGGTGATGCCGACCGGGTTGAGCGCGAACATGCCCAGCATCACCATCGCCATGTGGCTGACCGAGGAGTAGGCGACCAGCCGCTTCCAGTCCTTCTGCGCCAGCGCGACCAGCGCGCCGTAGACGATGCCGATGATCGAGAGCAGGACCATCATCGGCACGAACGCGCGCGTGCCTTCCGGCAGGATCGGCAGGCTGAAGCGCAGGAAGCCGTACGTGCCCATCTTCAGCATGACCGCCGCCAGGATCACCGAGCCGGCGGTCGGCGCGTCGGTGTGGGCGTCGGGCAGCCAGGTGTGGAGCGGGAACATCGGCACCTTCACCGCGAAGCCGCAGAAGAAGGCGAGGAAGACCCACCACTGGAGGCCCGGGGCGAACGCATAGTGGCGGTAGCGCGTGATGTCGAAGGTGTAGGCCCCCAGGTTGGCCGGATCGTTGTGGTACGCGAAGTAGAGCGCCAGGATGCCCAGCAGCATGATCACGCTGCCGACCAGCGTGTAGAGGAAGAACTTGATCGCCGAGTAGAGGCGGTTGGCGCTGCCCCAGATCCCGATCAGGAAGTACATCGGGACGAGCATCACCTCCCAGAACAGGAAGAACAGCATGAAGTCCAGCGCCATGAACGCGCCGAGCATCCCGCTCTGCAGCACGAGGAGGAAGATGTAGTACTCCTTCACGCGCTCGGTGATGGCGTTCCACGACGACAGGATCGCGATGAACCCCATCATCGTCGTCAGCAGGATCAGGAGCGTGCTGAGGCCGTCGATGCCGATGAAGTACTCCGCGCCGATCGACGGAATCCACGGCAGGCGCTCCTGGAACTGGAACTCCGGCCCCTGGGGGTTGTACCAGAACCACAGCGGCACCGAGACGACGAATCCGATGAACGCGGTGATGTTCGCGATCCACCGGATGGCGTGCTCGTTCTGCTTGTTGACGAGCAGGAGCAGGAGCGCGCCGGCCAGGGGCGTGAACAGGATGATGGAGAGGTAATAATTCATAAACGTCGTTGGAACGCCGAGCCCGCGAAGCGCGCAAAGAATGAATTGTCTCTGCGGCTCCTAGCGGCCTTCGCGTTCAAAACTCACCGCACGAACAGATAGATTCCGACGAACGCGAAGACGCCGAACAGCATCAAGAGCGCGTAATTCTGCACGAGGCCGGTCTGGACGCGGCGGAACGCCAGGCTCGACTCCTGCACCACCCAACCGACGAAATTGACCAGACCGTCGACGACCGTGCGGTCGGTCAGGCCCGAGAGCCAGGATCCGATGACCGTCAGGCGGCCCGCACCGTTGACCGCGCCGTCGACCACCGTGCGATCCACCGCCCACAGCCCCTCCCCCGCCCCGAACGTGCCGGAGATGACCGTCGCGTCGTAGAGCTCGTCGACGTAGTACTTGTTCGAGAGCACGCGGTGCGCGCCGGCCCATCGTTCCGCGAGCTGATCCGAAATCTCCGGGCTCGTCACGTAGAACTTCCGCGCGACCAAGATGCCGGTCAACGCGATGACGACCGAAAAGACCATCAACCCAAGCTCCTCGAGGCGCGACACATGCGGTTCGGCGTCGTGCTCGGCGCCGGCGGTGGCATGCTCGGCCGCGGCCGGCGACCCGTCCGCCGCCGCATGCTCGACGCGTTCAGCGGTGAAGCTCGGCTCGAGGAAATGCTCGATCGTGTTCGGCCCGCCGAGCGCGGCGGGGATCCCAATCAGACCGGCGATCATCGCGCCGACGGCGAGCGCCTGCAGCGGCAGCGTCATGCGCGAGGGCGATTCGTGCGGGCCGTGCCACGGACCGTGGCCATGACCGCCGCCCTGATCGTCGTGCGCGCCATGCCCGGCGACGGCCGACGGCCGACTGCTGTCCGCCGACTGATGACCGTGGTCGTGCGGCTCGGCCGGCCCGTGACTGACTTCGTGCGCCGTCTTGTCCGCCTGACCGTGCGCGTGGGCGTCCGCCGGGTGCTTCACCCCGTGGGCGGCCGCCACGGCGACGTCGGCGCCGCGCCCCGTGTCCCAGGCGGGCCCGCGATACGCTCCGAAGAACGTCATCGCCATCAGGCGCCACATGTAGAACGCCGTCATCAGGGCCGTCGCCACGGCGAGCACCCAGATGAACTTGTTCGACAGGAACGCGCGAAAGAGAATCTCGTCCTTCGAGAAGAAGCCGGAGAACGGCGGGATGCCGGCGATCGCGAGCGTGCCGATCATCATCGTCGCGAAGGTGACGGGCATGTATTTCCTCAGGTTGCCCATCCGGCGCATGTCCTGCTCGCCGCCCATCGCGTGGATGACGGAGCCGCTCCCGAGGAAGAGCAGCGCCTTGAAGAACGCGTGCGTCATCAGGTGGAACGCGCCCGCCGAGAAGGCGCCGACGCCCATCGCCGTGAACATGTACCCGAGCTGCGACACCGTCGAGTACGCGAGCACCCGCTTGATGTCGTACTGCACCAGGCCGATCGTGGCGGCCATCAGCGCCGTCAGGACCCCGACGACCGCCACAATCGTCATCACCTGCGGCGCGTGCGAGAACAGCACGGCGTTGCGGCCGAGCATGTAGACGCCCGCCGTGACCATCGTCGCCGCGTGGATCAAGGCCGACACAGGAGTAGGCCCTTCCATGGCGTCCGGCAGCCAGACATACAGCGGAATCTGCGCGCTCTTACCCGTCGCGCCGACGAAGAGGAAGAGGCAGATGAACGACAGCACACCGAAGTGCATCGTCTCGAACGGCAGCACGGCCGCCGCGTTCTGCACCGCCCGGAAATCGAGCGTGCCGAACGTGGAATAGATCAGGAACACGCCGAGCACGAAGCCCCAGTCGCCGACGCGGTTGGTGATGAACGCCTTCTTGCCGGCGTCCGCCGCGCTCTTCTTCTCGTACCAGTAGCCGATCAGCAGGTAGGAGCAGAGCCCGACGCCTTCCCAGCCCACGAACATGACCAGGAAGTTGTTGCCCAGGACGAGCATGAGCATGAAGAAGCAGAACAGGTTCAGGTAGCAGAAGAACCGCGCGACGCCGCCGCGCGGCTCGTCGGCCA
>JAYVYV010000191.1:0-4090 GCA_043783985.1 Acidobacteriota bacterium
AAGATGGCCTACGGCGCCACCTTCCACAAGTCGTCGCGTCGGCTCGAGGACGAGGGTCCGGCGTTCGTCTACACCCAGGAGAACCGCGCCCGCTTCGACGCGATCGTCACGCGCTATCCGCCCGACCGCCGCCGGTCGGCGGTGCTGCCGGCGCTCTATCTCGCGCAGTACCAGCAGGGCTACATCACCGCCAACGCCATCCGCCACGTGGCGGAGCTGCTCGGCATCACGCGCGCGGACGTCGAGGACGTCGTCTCGTACTACACGATGTTCTACACGCGCCCGGTCGGTACGTTCGTCATCAACGTGTGCCGGACGCTTTCGTGCGCGATCAACGGCGCCGAGCGCGTCACCGAGGAGCTGCGGGGCAAGCTCGGCATCAATCCCGGCGAGACCGACGCGAGCGGCACGTTCACGCTGATGGAAGTGGAATGCCTTGGGGCCTGCGATCGCGCGCCGGCCGTCATGGTGAACGACGCCTGGCACGAGTGTCTGACGCCGGAGGACGCCGCGAAGCTGGTCGACGACCTGCGTGCGCGGGGCGAGGCGGCGCTCAGCGGCTGTCATCACGTCGTCGAAACACGAAGGGCTGGGGGCTGATGGCGTTCGAACCGGTCCTCACCAAATACGTCCGCGAGCCGAACGCCTTCACGCTCGACTTCTATCTGCAGCACGAGGGGTACGAGGCGCTGAAGACCGCGCTCGGCAAGAAGCCGGACGAGATCATCGAGCTGGTCACGGCGGCCGGACTGCGCGGCCGCGGCGGCGCCGGGTTTCCGACCGGCATGAAATGGAAGTTCGTCGACAAGAAGGTCGAGCCGCGCTACATCGTCTGCAACGCCGACGAGAGCGAGCCCGGCACGTTCAAGGACCATCTGCTGATGGAACGCAACCCGCACCTGCTGATCGAGGGGTGCGCGATCGGGTGCTACGCGATCGGCGCGAAGGTCGCCTACATCTACATCCGCGGCGAGTTCTTTCACGTGCAGACCGTGCTCGAGCGCGCGATCGACGAAGCCTACGCGAAGGGGATCCTCGGCAAGAACATCTTCGGTTCCGGCTTCGACTGCGACGTCTACGTGCACCGCGGCGCCGGCGCGTACGAGGCGGGCGAGGAGACGGCGCTGCTCGAGTCGCTGGAAGGCAAGCGGGCGCAGCCGCGCAACAAGCCGCCGTTCCCGGCGCTGGTCGGCGTCTACGGCAAGCCGACCGCCGTGAACAACGTCGAGACGCTCTGCAACGTGCCGTCGATCGTGTCCAAGGGCGCCGAGTGGTACGCCTCGCTCGGCCCGGAGAAGAACGGCGGGCCGAAGCTGTACTGCGTCAGCGGCCATGTGAAGCGGCCGGGCGTGTACGAAGCGTCGATGAGCGTCACCCTGCGCGAGCTGATCGACGGCTACGCCGGCGGCGTGCGCGACGGGCGCACGCTGAAAGCGGTGATCCCCGGCGGTTCGTCGGTGCCGATCCTCATGCCCGACCAGCTCGACACCCAGGCGAGCTTCGACGCGATTCAGAAGGCCGGCTCGCTGCTCGGGTCGGCGGCGATCGTCGTCCTCGACGACACCACCTGCATGGTCTGGCTCGCGGAGAACCTGTTGCACTTCTACCGACACGAGTCGTGCGGCAAGTGCACGCCGTGCCGAGAGGGGACCGACTGGCTGCACAAGATCCTGCAGCGCATCGAGCGCGGCGAAGGGCAGATGCGCGATCTCGACCTGCTCGCGAGCATCTCGGGCAACATCGGCGGCAAGACGCTGTGCGCGTTCGGCGACGCCGCGGTCACGCCGGTGCTGACGACGCTGAAGCATTTCCGGCACGAGTACGAGTCGCACATCACGGCAGGGCGCTGCACGTTGCCCGCGACGTGGCGGGCGCAGCACCCGGTCGGGGCGCACTAGCGATGCGACCACGAAGGCGCGAACGCGCGAGGACCACACGAAGACGATCTGTTTTCTTCCTGGTGTCTTCGTGGCTTCGTGGTTCCGGTAGAGACCGATGAGCACGCTGCTGTTTGCACAAATCGTCCTGACGCTCTTCGTCTTCGTGATGCTGCTCAATTCGGCGGCCGCGATGGTCTGGGTGGAGCGCCGCGTCGCGGCGCTGTTGCAGCAGCGCCGGGGTCCGACCCGCGTCGGGTGGCAGGGGCTGCTGCAGCCGTTTGCCGACGTCATCAAACTGATGTTCAAGGAGGAGCTGCGGCCGCGCGCCGCCGATCCGCTCCTCTTCGCGCTGGCGCCGATCATCTCCGCCACCGCCGCGTTCGCCGCCTTCGCCGTCGTCCCCTTCGGTGCGAGCACGACCGTCTTCGGGCTCCTGCGCGAGCCGCTCAAGCTGCAGGTGTCCGACGTCAACGTCGCGGTCCTGGTGATCTTCGCGATCGCTTCGATGGGCGTGTACGGGATCGTCCTCGCGGGGTGGAGCTCGAACAGCAAGTACTCGCTGCTCGGCGGGCTCCGCTCGTCGGCGCAGATGATCAGCTACGAGCTGTCCTACGGCATGGCGCTCGCCGGCGTGCTGCTGATCGGCAATTCGCTGTCGCTGACCGACCTGGTGAACGGACAGTCGGGGGTGTGGCTCGGCTTCATCCCGCGCTGGTTCATCTTCCTGCAGCCGCTCGGCTTCTTCATCTTCATGACGGCCGGGATCGCCGAAACGAACCGCGCGCCGTTCGACTTTCCGGAAGCCGAACAGGAGCTCGTCGCCGGCTACCACACCGAGTACAGCAGCATGAGCTTCGCGATGTTCTTCCTCGCGGAGTACATCAACATGGTGACGGTGTCGGCCGTGGCCACCGACCTGTACCTCGGCGGCTGGCACGGCCCGTTCCTGCCCGAGTCGCTGGGCTGGATCTGGTTCCTGATCAAAGTGGGTGCGCTGCTGTTCTTCTACGTGTGGATGCGCTGGACGCTGCCGCGCTACCGCTACGACCAGCTGATGGCCTTCGGCTGGAAAATTCTGCTGCCGCTCTCGGTGATCAACCTGCTGGTGACCGCGGCTGGAGTGCTCTACTTTGGGCTCTGAAGCCTTCGCCTTCTACGCGTTCGGCGCCGTGGCGATCGCCGCCTCGCTGCTGGTCATCGCCCAGCGCAATCCGATCTACAGCGTGCTGCTGCTGATCGCGTCGTTCGGCGCGCTGTCCGGTCTCTACGTGCTGCTCGACGCGCCGTTCGTCGCGGTGATCCAGATCGTCGTCTACGCCGGCGCGATCATGGTCCTCTTCCTCTTCGTCGTCATGCTGCTCAACGCGCCGCATGAGGACACTGAATTCGACGAACGGGTCCACCCGCTGCTGCGGCCGGGGCCGATGCGCGCCGGCGCCTTCCTCGCGCTGGTGCTCGGCGCCGAGTTGTGGTGGGCGCTGGGGCGGGGCGGCGACACCGGGGCGTTCCCCGGCGGTTCGGTGACCTCGGTCAGGGCGATCGGCAAGGCGCTGTTCACCGACTACGCGTTTCCGTTCGAGGTGACCTCGGTGCTGATCCTCGTCGCGATGGTCGGCGCCGTCATCCTCGCGCGCCGCGACACGCCGAGCGACCGCCGCGATCGGGGAGGGCTGTGATGGTCACGCTCACCCACTACCTCATCCTGTCGGCGATCCTGTTCGCGATCGGCACGGCCGGTGTGTTCGTGCGCCGCAACCTGATCACCATCCTGCTGTCGATCGAGATCATGCTGAACGCGGTCAACCTGACGTTCGTCGCCTTCGGCCGCGCGCTCGGCTCCGCCGACGGCCAGATCATCGTCTTCTTCGTCATGACCGTCGCCGCCGCCGAAGCCGCGGTCGGCCTGGCGATCGTGATCAGCCTGTTCCGCCACAAAGAATCCTTGAATCCCGACTCGTTCGCGAGCCTGAAATGGTGAGGGCTGCCGTGACCACGAAGGCACCAAGACACCAAGAAGATCTTTTTTCTGCTTGGTGTGTGTCTTCGTGTTTTCGTGTCTTCGTGGTCCCGGTAGCGTGATGTTGCTCCTGATCCCTTTACTTCCGTTCGTCGGCTTCCTGCTCAACGCCGGCCTCGGCAGGCGCCTCCGCAAGCCGGCCGCCGGCGCCATCGCCTGCGGCACGATGTTCGGCTCGCTGCTCGTCTCGCTG
>JAYVYV010000192.1:0-4089 GCA_043783985.1 Acidobacteriota bacterium
GCGCTTCTTCGGCTCCTCGCCCTTCTTGTAGAACCAGATGCCGATCTCGGAGCCGCCGGTCACTTCCTCGCCGACCGCGTGAATGTGCTGGTCCCACGAAATCTTCTCGCCCGGCACGAGCAGCTTGCCGGTGCCCGGACGGAACAGGTCGTAGCCTTTGCCGATCGCCCACTCCATCAGCTGCGGGCGGCGGTTCACCAGGTCGTCCGGACCGCCCGGACGGTCGGGGCCGTTGGCGGTGCCCTGGTTGACGGCGTCGGGATCGTTATTCAGCACGAGATACGCAATCGAGTGGTGAATGATTTTGCGCGACTTCATGTTGGACGGACGAATCTCGACCATCTTCACCCAGCGGGCCTCGGTGAGCGGGATGTCCGACATCGGGCGGTACCAGACGTCCTGGTGCTCGGCCGGCATCGTGTACTCCGACGACTTCACCGTCAGGTCGGGCGGCCCGAAGCCGTCTTTCTGTCCCTTCCAGCCGTTGTCGGTGGCGAGTGCCACCGGCGGCGGCATGTCCTTCGGATCGCCTTGCGGCGCGCCCGCGTCAACCCAGCGGACGATGAGGTCCACCTGGTCGTCGCTGAGCGACATGTCGTTCTTGAAATGCTGAACGCCGACGGTGCGGTCGATGTGCCACGGCGGCATCTGGCGCGTCGCGACGCGCTCCTTGATCGACCTCGCCCACGGGCGGGCCTCCTGATACGTGATCAGCGACATCGGCGCGATGGAATTCGGCTGATGGCACTCCTGACACTTCTTCTGGAAGATCGGAGCGACATCCTTCGAGAACGTCACCTGTTTGGGTGTGTCCGCAGCGAAGCCCGGCGCAGCCACAGCCAACAAAGCGGCGATCGACAACAAACGTTTCATGAAGCCTCCCGTTCCCCCAGATATTGGACCAAAAGAGACGTTTTTGCAACGAATTAGCAGAATTTATCAGGTCATTATTCGGAGACATTATCGAGACCTCATCGTGTCGCAGCTGAGCACATCGTCGAGAAAGTCGGGCATTACACGATGATCCCCGGGGTGGAACGTCAGCCTGGTGACCGCTTGGCTCCCCTCCCGGCGCTCCGACGAGGTGGCCGGGGGACCAAACAGCCGCTCCTCGGCGACGTACAATGCCGCTATGCCTTATCCAGAGTTTTTCGTGGCACCGATGCGCCAGGAGTTGACCGACCTCGGCGTCCGCGAGCTGCGCACCCCGGCCGACGTGGACGCGGCGGTGACCGGCACTGCGGGTACGCTGATGATTGTGGTCAACTCGGTGTGCGGCTGCGCCGCCGGCAAGGCGCGCCCGGGCATCGCGCTCGCGCTGCGCAACGGCGTCACGCCGGCGGTGAGCGCCACGGTGTTCGCCGGCGCCGACGTCGAGGCGACCGATCGCGCGCGCCACTACTTCGCCGGCTACCGTCCGTCGTCGCCGTCGATCGCGCTGATGCGCGACGGCCAGGTCGTCTACATGCTCGAGCGCAGCCAGATCGAGAACCGCGACGCGCTGGCGATCGCCTCGGAGCTGACCGCGGCGTTCGAGAAATTCTGCGCGGCGCCCACCACCGCCTAGCCGCGACCGGATGCCCGCAGTCTCCTTCGACGCGGCGTGCGCGCTGATCGAACCGGCGCTGGGCGGCGGCGCGCGCCGCGAAATCCTGGCGGGTCTCTCCGGCGGCGTGCGGGCTTTCGAGGAGGCGCTGTGGCGGCTGCGCGGCGCGATGCGCACGCACACGTGGAAGGTCGGCGGCCGCCGCCTCGAGCTCGACGAAGTGGTCGCCAAATACGATCGGCGGACACGGCAGGACGGTTTTCACGTCCTGCACGACTGGGACGGCAAGGCCGACCACGTCAACGACGACATCATTCCAGTCGACGTCCTCGATTTCCTGATCGCGAGACGGGGCAGCGACGCGCCCGACGCGGTGTCCCTGTCGATTCTGCTCGACTACTACTTCCTCCACCTGCTGTCGCTGTTCGCGCTGCGGATCTGGGACGAGGGCGATCCCGACGCGAATCTCGATCGCCTGAACGTCCTGCTCGAGGCGCTGCAGGGGCCCGACGGCAGCGGCCAGCGGTTCGTCGACGATGCCGAGACGCTGATCCTGATTGCGACGTCGCACTTCGAGATCGTCGAGCGCGGCTACGCGCAGCTGCTGCAGCGGGTCCGCGTCCTGAACGCGGCGCATCGCGTGCGGATCGCGCTGGCGCATACCGTCAGCATCGGCAGCCACCTGCGCTTCGGCTTCGAGGCGAGCTACGGCCGCGACACCGTCGTGATGCGCGACGACAACGTCGCGGACTACCCGTGGCTGTGCTTCGCGCTGATGACCGTGATGCAGGAGTACACGCGCCTGACAGCCGAAGGCGCCGGCCTCGAGGACACCGCGCCGCTCGCCGAGGGGATCCTCAACGGGCTGTCTGCTGACGCGCGCGCGTTCGTCGGCCAGCCGCCCTCGTCGCTGTCGGGCAGCGAGGCGGATCGCGGCGCGTTCCGCGAGCGGTTCCTGCAGCACCGCGACGCGCTGATGCCGATCTTCGAGCGCTTCAAGCCGGTGGTCGCGTCCTACTCGCCGCTCTCGTTCTTCTTCAACTTCTCGCACAACGTGCTCAAGGGCACCGTGGTGGACGCGCTGCTGCGCGGGCGGGCGTGGCTGCTGACGTTCGACGACCTGCTCACCGAGCTGTCGCGCAACGCCGAGGAAGCGGTGCTGAAGCAGGAGCTCGCGGTTACGCTGATGGGCTACGCGCGCGCCAGCCCCGACACGATTCGCGGCCGCCCGATGCCGGTGATCGTCTACGACCCGGCCACCGGGCGCGACGCGTTTGCGGTTACGATGCGGAAGATCCGGGAATGACCTACCGATTCGGGATCTTCGCGTTCGACGATCGCACCGCGATCCTGACGAGATCGGATCGCCCGGTGGCGCACGAGCCGCAGCCGGCGCGCGCGCTCGCGCTGCTGCTCTCCCGCGCCGGCGACCTCGTCAGCCGCGAGGAGCTGCGCGGGCACCTCTGGAGCGGCGACACCCACGTCGACTTCGATCGCGGGCTCGCCTACGGCATCGGCCAGCTGCGCGCCGCGCTCGGGGACTCGGCGGACAATCCACGTTTCATTCAGACCCACCCGCGTCGCGGGTTCTCGTTCATCGCGCCCGTCGAGCAGCGAGGCTCACCGGAAAGCATCGCGCTCCAGAGCGAGAACCGCGCGCCGCAGGGTGAGCGCCTCGCGCCGCAGCCGGCACCGCCGTTGCCTGCCCCCCGGAGGGCGAGCGTTTCGGGCGAGCGGCACCGTTCGAGCCTGGGCGCCCTGATGCTGGCCACCGCGGCGGTCTTCGCGTTGGCGGCCGCGGGCGGCTGGTGGACGCTCGCGCGCAATCGGCCACCCGCGCGCCCAATCGTGGCCGTCGCGGTGTTCGACAACGAGACCGGCGACGCCTCGCGCGAGCGCGCCGTCTCCACCATCGCCGACGTCATCGTCGAGCGACTCACCGCGTTGGGGACGTCGCGTATCGGCGTCAACGGCAACTCGACGATCCTCCACAACCCGCGCGCCGACCGCGACCCGCGCAACGTCGCGCGCGAGACCCACGCGTCGTTCCTGATCGCCGGGCATCTTCAGACCAAGGACGGCCGCCTGTCGCTGCTGATGCACATCATCCGGCTCGACGATGGGACGCATGTCTGGGTGCAGCGGATCTCGCGGTCGCCAGACGACCCGCTCGAGTCGTTGGACGAGGACGTCGCCGCGCAGATCGAGAAGGCGGTGCGCCGGATCGTGCTGAAGGACGGCGCGCAGACAACCTAGCGCGTCCCGCTAACACGTTGACTCGCGACGACTTATTTCCTCATCGTTTCCTCGCTGGCGTCAGGGCGCACAGCCGCAGTATTTGATCCGCCATGACACACACTCGCCGTCAGTTCATGCGTCTCGTTCCCACGCTCGGCGGTGTCAGACACCGTGGCTTTTTCACCACGGTGTCTGACACCGGAGACACTCAACCCGAGTGGCCCGCGCCGCCGATTGCGGGCGCGCCTCTTGACGAGTTATTTCCCTCGCTGCATCCATCGCTGATGAAGGACATCGTCGGCCTC
>JAYVYV010000193.1:0-4083 GCA_043783985.1 Acidobacteriota bacterium
GCGTGCGTGCTGACGTGCACGTTCGCCGCGTGGAGCAGCTGAACCATCTGCCGATACACGTCCGGCGCCGTGGTGGGATACCCGCGGTTGCCGGTGTCCTTGTCGGAAAAGCTCTTGTTGAAGTCGTCGTACATCCACGCGGTGCGGGCGCCGCCGCTGCCGTCCATGAAAATCTTCACGCCTCCAGACAGCAGCCGGCCGTCGCCAAGCGATGCGGGCGGGCGGGGGAACTGAGCGAGACGGCCGAGCGCTTCCTTCGCCGATTCGACGGTCCGTCCGCCGGACCACAGCGCGAACACCCGCACCGTCAGCTGGTTCTCGGCCAGGAGCTCCCGGTACAGCTCCCACTTCTCCGGCCCGATGCCCGGATCTTTCGCGCCGGTCATCCCCTCCGCGTTGAACTCGCGGACCATTCTGACAATCCCCTGTTTCATCTGATCGCGCGACAGCGGAGGAACGTGCCTGGTCACCAGATCGAAAGCCGACTCCTTGAGCACGCCGGTCGGTTTGCCGTTTGCGTCGCGGTCGATCGTGCCGGCTGGTGGATCGGGCGTTTCTCTCTCGACGCCCGCGAGTTTCAACGCGTAGCTGTTCGCGACTCCGTAGTGGCCGGTGGTCTGCATCAACCACACCGGATTGTTCGGCGCCACCTTGTCGAGATCCGCGGCGCTGATGTAGCGGCGTTCGGTCAGCCGGCCTTCGTCCCAACCGCGACCGCGCACCCACTCCCCCGGCTTCAGCTTCGCCACTTGATCGCGCACCCGTGCCAGTACATCGTCGATGCGCTTGACGGACGGATCGCTGAGGTCGACGGTGAACATCGCGTCGGCCATCGAGAAATGCACGTGCGAGTCGATCAGGCCGGGCGTCGCCGTCCGGCCGCGGAGATCGATGACCCGGGTGTTCGCGCCGATGCGCGGCTTGATCGCTTCGCTGCTTCCGACCGCGACGATGCGTCCGTCGGCAATCGCAACGGCCTGCGCGATCGAATCGTTCGCATCCACCGTCAGGATCGTCCCGTTGATCAGGACGAGGTCGGCGGCAGCTTGCGCCTGGGGACGCGAGTGCGAGAGCCATCCCAACGCGGCAGCGCCGAGCGCGCCGATCAACAGTCGCCGGCTCGGCCCGCGTCCAGTCGCATCCATCATGATCCGTCCTCCACTCATCGATGACTCGCAATCCCGCAAGCTCCCCACGGCGCGGAAGGCCTGGTCGATCGCCTGATCTTTTCCCTATTCCGCACGGCGACTGCCCCGGCGGCCAGTCGGGATCCGGTCGGCTGCACGGTTTCGCTCGGAGAGGAGGTCGGCCTTCGCCCCTCCGCGGCTTCGGCAAGACATCAGCCGTAGCGCGCCAGCATTCAGCGCCCGCGGAGGCGGATGGCTCCTCAGGTAGAATTCGCACCCGCTGGCGACGAGTCAGAGAGCCGCCACGTGACCTTAGACCGACGCCAACCGAGTATTGGCGAACGACAGGTCAAGGGTGAACAACCGCCAGGCCCAACTCCTGTTCGAACGCATCATAGTCGCGGTCGTCGTGCAGGAGTGAGTGGCCGTTCAACATGCAGAACGTCGCGATGAGGCAGTCGATCGTTCCACGAACGGTCCGCCCACGCCGACGTAAGGCTCGATAATTTGCCGCCGCAGCCAACGCAACATTGGCGCCGCCCGCATCGAAGAACTGGAAAGCCGACAGGTCCTTCTGAAGCTTCGGCAGCAGACGCTCGTCTCGAACGCCCTGCAGCACCTCGCAGAGGATCAAGTCCGTCAATCCAATCGGATCGATTGAGGCGTGTGCATCCAGCCAGTCCGTCTGTGCGGTCTCGCGACCACGAAAGTAATCGATCCAAACAGTGCTGTCGACGATAGTCACGATCTCTGCCGGCTAACCGAGAACACGAGCAGCTCGACTCGCGTGAAGATCGCCTTCCCACGCAACCTTGCCGCGCCATTTGCGGATGCGAGTCTGGCGCTTGGTCCGGACCAGGAGGTGCAGCGCCTCTTCGACCACGGCCCGCTTGGTCGGCTTCTCGCTGGCGCGCATCGCTTGCGCCATCAGCTTGTCGTCGATATCGATGTTGGTGCGCATGTGTAAGTATTACGCAATTGTGTGTATCCGGTCAAACGCGAGCCTGGCGGTAACCGAGGCCGGATACGCCGACCGACTCCTGAAGCTAATTCATCGCGCGTTGCCGTCGCCTATTCGGCATCACTCGCGCGGGCCCGGCAATGATCGTTCGGTCCTGCCGTTGAGCCCTTCTCCATGAAGAATTGCACAGTCCCTGGACATGGCTTGCGTACCTTCTTATGGCAGCGTCGGCAACTCCTGATCGATCAACACCACGGGTCGGCGCGCCAACACTGCCGGCACGTTGCCATGCGTCGCCACGCCGCGGCGCCATGCGCCTGAGGGTCATAACCGGCGCTCGCTTTCGATTTTCGGCCGTCTCTTGTTCAGCCAGGCTTGGGTGGGCTCGACGCTACCCTGCCCTTCAAGGTGTTCGCGCCGTTGTCGGCTGCACGGCGTCCATCAGCATCGCCAACGCTTTTCGGAACGCCACTGTCCCCGGCCCCACTCCTTTGTAGTGACCGATGCGGACGACGACCAGACCATGTGACGGGATGATGAGCACCGTCTGCCCGCCCGCGCCTGACATGTAGTAGGCCTCGCTCGGCACGGGAAACGCGTTGTCGCCGTTGATCCAGAAGAAGCCGCCGTAGACCGGACGGCCGTCGGCGGCCCACGCGGGCGCCACGGTGCTGACGAACTTGACGAAGCCCTCTGGAAGTATGCGCTCGCCGTTCCACACGCCGTCCTGCAAGTACAGGTTCCCGAGGCGGGCCCAGTCGCGGCCGGACATCAGCTCATAGCCCTGGGTCAGGAAATTGCCGTACGGATCGGTTTCCATCACCATCGACCGAACGCCGATCTTGTCGAACAGCTGCCGCTGTGGGAACGATAAGTATTCCTCGCCGCGTTTTTCGACGGCCAGACGCACGAGGTAGTTGGTCAGCACCGGGTCGGTGTTGCGATAACGCCCGACCGTGTTCGGCGGCCACTGCGCAGGACGGGTGGCCGCGTACTTGAACGAATTGACGCGCCCCGTGTACAGAAACAAATGATCAGGATAGGTTGCCGGATCGAATTCAGGCTCGTCGGGCGCCTTGATGCGTATCCCGCTCGACATGTGCAGCAGATCCCGAATCCGAATCTGCTGACGCGGATCACCTGGCGCCTGCCATTCGGGAATCGGCGCCGGCTGATCGAGCGCATACACTCCCTGCCGGATCAGCGCACCCATCAAGGTGGCGGTGACGCTCTTCCCCATCGACCAGCTCTCCAGCGGCGTGGTCTCCGAGATTCCGGGCATGTAGCGCTCGCCGATCAGGCGGCCGTTGCGGGTCACGACGAACGCAGACGTGAACGCCTCCGCGGGTTCGAACGCGGTGTCGATTGCGCGCTTGATCTTGGCGGCGTCAATCCCGGCTGGGGCCGGCTCGCCCGGAAGCACATCGCCCATCGGCCAGGGAGTCGTCTTCGCATCGGGCAGGTGACGCGCGACTTCGACTGGCGTGAAGAACGGCTCGTGACGATCGCGGGGCAAGGCGATGCACCCCTGCGATCCGAAATAGCGCGCCACCACCACCACGCGGTTCGGCAGCGTAATCCGCACTTCCTTGTTCTCGCGATCGACGACCGGCGTGCTCACCTTCTTCCGTTCTTCGTAGGGTCCCGTGAAGTAGCCGACGCTCTCGGCAGCGACCGCCGGATCAAGACCGGTGATGAACACGGCCGAGCACATCGTCTTGGCATATCCAGAGGTGTTGTGCTCCAGCGGATCTCCAGGCGGCGGCACGTAAGGCGTGGCGAGCTCGAACGGCTTGGCCCGTGCGAGCAGCGCCACATGGGAAGGCGGCGGTGTGGGCGGCCGAAGTGCGGGCGGCGCTGAGACGGCACCACGCTCACCGGCGTCGGGGTGCGTCCCGCTGCAGCCGGCCGCGAGCGCCAAGCCGACGATGGCCACGAGCGCGCTCAGGGGCGTGAGATCGAGACGGGACGTGTGAGTCGAACGTCGTTTCCTCA
>JAYVYV010000194.1:0-30939 GCA_043783985.1 Acidobacteriota bacterium
CGACGCCGCCGCCAGCATCAGAACGGTCGTGCCGTTTGCCGTCGCGCTGTTCGCGTCGGAGCCCGACTTCAGCAGCGGCGCGATCACCGAGCCGCTGCCGCTCTTGGCGGCGAGGATCAGCGGCGTGTACGCGCCGATGCGCGTGGTCGCGCGCACGTTGGCGCCAGCAAACAGCAGCGTCTGCACCAGGTCCGCGTCGTCTCTCATCGCCGCCCAGTGGAGCGCGGTCATGCCGTCGCCCTGCGCGGCGTTGACGTCGGCCGCCTGCTTCAGCAGCGAGCGGACGGCATCCCTGTTCCCCTGCATGGCGGCGTCGGCCACCGGCGCGCTCGGCGCCGCGCGCAGCATGGCGGACAGCGCCAGCGCCCCGACTGCCGAGAATTGAACGGTTCGCATCAGCTTCATAGTTCCTCGACCACGACCGGATGGCGGTTTCTTCTTCTTCGTTACGCCTTGTCCGTCAACACCACCGCCGGCGCGCTGTTCAGATCCAGCGCGGCCGTGCTGTCGCCGAACGACGACAGGTCGAGATCGAGCTTCTGCGCCATCGACAGCATGGCGTTGGCCATCGGCGTGCCGTCGGCCGCCTTGATGTGAAGGTTCCCCTTCAGCGCGCCGCCCGCGTGGCCGGCGAGGAACATCGGCACCCGTTTATGGTTGTGCACGTTCGAGTCGCCCATCGGCGAACCGTAGAGGATCACCGAGTGGTCGAGCAGGTTCCCGTCACCGTCTGGCGTGCTCTTCAGCTTCTGCAGGAAATACGGAATCATGCTGACGTGGTACTTGTTGATCTTCGCGAAGTCCACGATGCGATCTTCCTTCTCCTGGTGATGCGATGCGGAATGGAACGCGCCCTTGTAGCCGCTTTCCGGGAACGCGCGGTTCGAAGCGTCGCGTCCGAGTTTGAACGCGAAGACCCGCGTGATGTCGGACGCGAAGGCGAGCGCCTGCAGGTCGAACATCAGCTTCACGTGATCGGAAAACGAGTCCGGGACGCCGACCGGCGCCCCCGGCAGCTCGCGCTGCTCGCCGCTGGTGTTGCGCGCTTCGGTTTTCTGGATGCGCCGCTCGATCTCGCGCACGTCCTCCAGGTAGTCGTTCAGGCGGGCGCGGTCCGCCGCGCCGAGCTCCTTCTTCAGGCGGCCGATCGACGTGCCCAGCCAGTCGAGGATGCTGCGATCCTCGATGCGGCGCTCCGTGCGGTCGGCCGGCGTGGCGCCGACGCCGAACAGCTGATCGAACACGACGCGCGGGTCGCGGATCATGGGCAGCGGCTGCGAGGGTGACGCCCAGCTGATCGAGTCGGTGTACGCGCACGAGTAGCCGTAGGAGCAGCCGCCGGCCTGGTCGACGTTCTCGATGCACAGCTGCATCGACGGGATCGGCGTGTCCTGCCCGTGTTTCTTCGCGAAGATCTGGTCGATGGAAACGCCCGCGTGCAGGTCCGACCCCTGCGTCTGCTTGCAATGCGACTGGGTGAGGAACACCGCGCTCGAACGGAAGTGATCGCCGCCGATTTCCGGCGCCGTGAACGCCTCGGCGTTCCGCACGTCGGTGTTGCTGACGATCGTCACGTACTCGCGGAACGGCTCGAGCGGGCTGAGCGCGCTCGGGCTCAGGTCGAACGCGTGGCCGGTCGCCGCCGGCGACCACAGGTGCTTCTGCGCGCCGATCGGCGCGCTGCCCGCGGCGCCGTGCACCATCTCGATGGCGACGAAGCGAAGCTTCCGGTCGGCCGCGGCGCCCTGCGCGAAGATCGTCCGCGCCGGCACCATCGCGTCGAGCAGCGGCAGCGCCATCGTGACGCCCAGGCCCTTCAGCACCGCCCGGCGCGACATGTTCTTGTTCGTGATCCTCATTCGCTCTCCTCTACCGTGACCCAGCATTCGACCGCTTCGCCGCGCCGGCGTCGGTGGTCAAGAGATGGTTGTCGACCTTCGCCATGCGGAACGCCGCGCTGCCGACGACGCCCAGCACGAACGCCGACATGCGGTTGTTGCTCCGGCCCGCCTCGCGGATGATCGCCCGAATCGCCGGCATGTCGGTGTACTCGACACGACGGCCCAGCGCGTAGGTCATCAGGTTCTCGGTGAAGCTCAGGAGGAAGACGTCGGCGTGCTTCAGGATCGCCTGACGCAGTCCCGCCGGCCCGTCCATCCGGGTCCCGTCATAGAGGTCCCCCACCGCGTCGATCGGCACTTCGTTGTCCTTGATGCGCCAGGCGCCGGTCGCGTCGAAGTTCTCGAGCGCGAGGCCGAGCGGATCGATCACGCGGTGACACGACGTGCACTGCGGGTTCTTGCGGTGCTCTTCCATGCGCTCGCGCGTCGTCAGGTTCTTCCCGCCGATCGCGGCCTTGGTGTCGTCGAGCGCCGGGACGTTGGGCGGGGGCGGGGGCGGCGGCGATCCCAGCAGCACTTCCATGACCCACTTGCCGCGCTGCACCGGAGACGTCCGGTCGGCGACCGAGGTCAGCGTCAGGATGCTGCCCTGTCCGAAGAGACCGCGGCGGTACTCGGGCAGCTGGACGCGTTTGAACTCGCCGCCGGTCACGTTCGCGATGTTGTAATGCTTGGCGAGCCGCTCGTTGACATAGCTGAAATCGGCCGTCAGCAGGTCGAGCACCGGGCGGTCGTCGCGGACGATGCTGTCGAAGAACCGCTCGGTCTCGTGCTGCATGGACTGCGCGAGCGTGTCGTCGTACTGCGGGAACAGGAGGTAGTCCGGGTGAATCTTCTCGAGGTCCTGCAGCCGCAGCCACTGGCCGGCGAACCGCGTCGAGAGCGCCTCCGAACGGCGGTCCGCCAGCATCCGGCGGACCTGCTTCTCGAGCCCCGCCGGCGTGCGCAGCGCCCCGCCGGCAGCGGCCTTCAGGAGGTCGCCGTCCGGCGCGGTGCCCCAGAGGAAGAACGACAGCCGGGACGCGAGATCCTGATCGCTCAGGCGGTAAGGCGACGAGCTGTTCACCGCCACCGTCCTGGGCGCCTGCTCGATGCGGAACAGAAACCGCGGGCTCATGAGGATCGACTGCAGCGCCAGGCGGATCCCGGCTTCGAAATCGCCGGTCTTGCGTCCCTTCTCGTAGAACCCGATCGCGTCCTGCACGTCGTCGGGCGTCGCCGACCCGCGGAACGCTCGCGCGGTGAGCCCCTTCACGATGTCCGCCGCGCACGTCTCTTCTTCCCTTGCGCTGGTGGGACGGCAGGTGAAGACCATGCGGCGGCTGATCGTGTCGGAGACGCCGGTGACGCTGGACGGCCCGAGGATCGTCATGTCGCGCAGGTGGGGCAGCGCGGTGACGCCGAAGCTGATGTTGACGTCGGCAAGCGTGTTCTCGAGCGGCACGAGCAGGTCGTCGATCGGACCGTCGAAGCGCTGGATGAACGCCGCCGAGATCCGCTGCGGCCCCGCCGCGATGTGGACCGGCGGCGTCTTGATCTCGAGGCTGTTCTTCGGGTCGGTCTCGCTCATCCGCACGTTCAGGTCGAGCAGCGCCGCGCGTTCGCCGTTGACCGACACCTCGATCTGCTCCTTGATGTCCAGCGTCGCCATTGTCGTGCGGCCGTAGACGCCGCCGAGCGGCTCGTTGTGCAGCGACACCTTGACGACGTATTCGCCGTCGGCCGGGAAAGTGTGGACGACGGACACGCCGCCGCGCGTGCCCATCGGGGCGCCGTCGACGTGCCGCATCTGCGAGCCGGTGCGGCCGATCTTGTACGTGACCGATGTCGCGCTCGCGCCGCGGTCGCCGATTGCGAGGCGGCTCGTCGAGCTGGCCGCGCGCAGGTAGCTTTCCATCAGCGTGGGCGAAAACGCCTGGACGTCGGCGACGTTGTCGAAGCCGCGGCTGATCGTATCGGGCGGCAGGAACGCGTTGACGTCGACGTCGATGCCCAGCAGGTCCTTCACCGCATGCTGGTACTCGGACCGGTTGAGCCGCTGGAACGGACGCCAGCCCGGGTTGGGGTTGAGCGCCGCGGCGGCATCCATCCTCGTTTCGAGCGCCTCGAGGAAGGCGGTGGTCGTCGCCGCATCGGGCCGCCTCGCGCCGGGGGGCGGCATCATGCCCGTCCGGAGCTTGCGGATCATTTTCTCCGCGACGTCGGGACGTTCCGCGATTTTCGCGGCGTCGAAGCCGGCGAGGACGAGCTCACCCGCTTTGCCTTTTTCGCTGTGGCACGTCGCGCAGTGCCGCGCGACCAGCGTGTTCTGCGCCTCGACGGCGATCGCCGGGGCGTGCGAGGCGGCCATCTTCGGCGCGGCTGGAGACGTCTGCGACGTGCGCGGCCTGGGGGATGGCTGGGCGGAAAGAGCTGCCCCGAACAGCGCCGTGACCGTGGCCGCAACCGCGAGTTGTTTCATGCGTTTCCCCACCAAGAGTATAGGGCGGGTCCCTTGGGAGGAGATGCACTTTGTCGTCCCGAGTTGTCACTGTTTGTAAGGTCCGACACCGAAACTCCGACACCGAAACTCCGACACCTTAGACGGTCACCCGCATTGGCCCGGTGACGGCGGCACCGGCTGGGTCGAATCGTGGAATCTCGGCAGGACCGGCCGGGGTGAGTTCGGCAATCGCCCGCACCTCGAGCGTGGGTCCATCAATGCGCCCGAGGAGGAAATGGCAATGGTGGCTCCACGACTGCGTATGCGCTTCTGCGAAACGATCGGGCATCGCCTCGCGGAATTTTCCGCCGGCGCCGGTGACGAAGTAGTCGATGCCGTCCACCTGCGAATGTTGAAAATTGTGCTCGTGGCCGCTGAACATCGCCTGCACGCCCGCGCGCCGAAACAGCGGCAGAAGCCTCGCCATGCTTTGCGTGTTGTAATGCTGCGGTCCGGCGCTGAACGGCGGATGGTGCGCAAACGGGATGCGCCAGCGGACGCCGTCCGATGCGGCGGGAAACGCGCAATCGACCCACTCCGCGTGCTTCGGAAAGTCGAACAGGCGCGCGCCCCTGAAGAACTCCTCTTTCGAGGTGTCGATGCAGACGAACTCGATGTCCGACCCGTAGCGGAACCGGTAGAACAGGCCGGGGCCGAAGGACGCGCGGCCCGCCGCTTCCTCGCCGAGGATCCGCTCGCGCACGTAGAAATTGTCCTCGACCTGCGCGCGGTCGTCGCGCTCCTCGGACTCGGCGGCGTCGTGGTTGCCGATTGACGGGTAGACCGGCACGCGGTTGATGACGTACCGGTACGGTTGGAAGTAGGTGAAAAACCAGTCGTCGTCGTCCGCGCCGGTTTGGCCCACCGGTATGCCGAGAAATTTCTTGCCGGCGTAAATATTGTCGCCGGTCGTGATGATGACGCGCACCCCGTGCCCGTCCACCGCCTGGCGCAGCGCGTCGGCCACCGCACGCTGGCGGTGCGTGGACGTCTCGCGCTTGACGCCGACGCCGAAGTCGCCGATCGCGATGAACGCGAGCACGCGCGCCGGCACGGCCGGATCGGGATGGGTGCGGAATCGATTGTCGTAGCGGCCGCCCGCCTGCACGAGCGCACCTTCCGCCGCCGACCAGTCCCATCGCTCGCCTTCGGCCCACTCCTGATCCTTCACGAACACTTTGTAGGTGTACTCGGTGTCGGCCGCGAGGCCCGGCACCCAGCAGTGGTTCGAACCGGCCGTCTTCGCCGTCGCCGCCACGGCGCCGCTCGCGTCGTACACCTCGACGCGGCCGGGGCCGTACGGCGCCGAGCACGCGCCGATCGAATCCCTGCGCGGCGGATGCACGTACTTCAGCTCCTCGTCGTCGACGAGCTTCGACCGGCCCTGCGCGGTGACGCGAAAGTAGAAGGCGCCCCACGCCACGAGCGCCGACTTGTGCGTCACGGTCGGCAGATAGATGTAGGGCTCGGCGTGAAATTCGGGCACCGGTTGTCTCCTGGACGCGCCGGGCACCAATGCCATGCGGCGCGCACGCGGCGGAGTATAGCGCCGGATGTGCCGCAGAGCTTCAGCCCTGCGTCGTCAGGAGGATCGCATTCCGTGCGGGATCGTGGACGAGCAGCCCGTCTTCGAACGCCTCGGGCGCGCTGCCGGACGCGGCCAGCCGATCGACCACCGCGGCCAGCGCATGGCCGTCGGGCAACGAGAGGACGAAGTGACGCAGCCCGATCGCGCCGGGCGGCGGCGGCGGCGCGCCGACACCGGCCCACGTGTTCAAGCCGACGTGATGGTGATAGCCTCCGGCCGCGACGAAGAGCGCGCTGGGTCCGTACCGCTGCATCAACTCGAAGCCGAGGACGCCGACGTAGAACGCGTGGGCCTCCTCCAGCCTCGAGATGTGCAGATGGACATGGCCGATGACGGTGGCCGGCGCAAGCCCAGCGGGGCTGTCGGCGGGGCCCGCCTCCGAAAGAAGGGCGTCGAGGTCCATCGGTTCGGCGCCCATCCGGAGCTCCCCGGCGACCACGGGCCATTGCTCACGCGGGCGGTCGCGATAGATCTCGATGCCGTTGCCGTCCTCGTCCGCGAGATACAGCGCTTCGCTGACGCCGTGGTCGGCCGCGCCCTGCAGCACCGTCCCGCTGGCGACGAAGCGCCGGAGCGCGCGCGCGAGGTCGGCGCGCGACGGCACGAGAATCGCGAAATGATAGAGCCCCGTGGTGCCGCGCACCCGCGGCGCGGTTTCACTCTGCGACAGGATCAGCAGATCCGGACCGCCGGCGCCGAGCCACGCGGTCCGGTCGTCGCGCCGATGGACGGCGAAGCCGAGGTGGGTTTCGTAGAAGCGGACGGATCGGCGCAGATCCGAGATCGTGAGGTGGACCGCGCCGATCCGCGTGCCGGGGTCGATCACGGTCCTCCCGTTGCGCCCAGGCTGTCGCCGAGGCTTACTTCGACGCGGTCGTGCTGGTGCTCTTCTCCGCCAGCAGCCGCTCGACCAGGGCCGTCACCTCTTCCTTGAGCTCGGTGTGGAACGCCCCGCTCGCCTTGCCCGCGAAACCGGCGTGCGCGCTCCTCACGCGGCCATCGCGCCCGAGGAAGAAGGTCGTCGGGAACGAGTTCAGGTTCACCCCCTGCGGCACCTTGTCGTTCAGCTCTTTCGGCTCGCCCGGAATCAGCACGGTGTAGTCGACGCCGTAGCGCTTGTTGAACGCCCGCACGCGCACGGGGTTCTTGATCTGCGCTGCCTCTTCGAAGGACAGCTCGACGATCTCGAGGCCTTGTTTCCGATATTTTTTATAGAGCTCGACGAGGAACGGCGTTTCGTCGTGGCAGTTCGGGCACCAGCTGCCGCCGATGGCGACGATCAGCACCTTTCCGGCGAAACGCGCGTCCGTGTTCGAGACGAGCTTCCCGTCCAGGTCGGGAAAACTGAAGCGGAACGGCTCGGTCGGATCCTTCACGCTGGTGAAACGCGTGGGATCGCTCGGCTTCGGCAGCCCCTTGGCGTCGGCATGCTCCGCACGCAACGCGTTCAGCGGCTTTTCGTCGTTCTGGACGACGGCGAGCGTGCCGTCGGCGGCCGGCGTCAGCTCGAGGCGCAGCGGGCGCGCGCCGGAGAAATGACTGAGCGCGAACGTCCCGTTGCGATACGAGCCGGTCAGCGTGCCGGTGTCGCCGTCGATTCTGAGGATCACGGCGGATGCTTCCGCGCCCGACTGGCGCACGATGAGCTGCCAGGCCGCTTCGCCTTTGGAGCTCTTGCCCACCTGCACGTTCCACAGACCGGCGATCGACGGGATACTGGTCCCTTCCACCTGGATCGGCGTGAAGCGTTTCGCGTGGAACGGATACGGCGCGCCGCGCGTGCCGCGCGAGTACTGCCCCTCGAGACGCCCGTCCTTCAGCGTCGCGTCGAGCCTGGTGCCCAGTTCGTCGAAGTTGAGCGACAGCGTGCCCTTCTCGAGCGTGCCGCTGGTCGACGTTGTCTTGTCGTCGCCGTTGAAGAACGAGCCCTTGACGTTGGAGCCCGACCCAGCCAGCTCGAAGCGGAACGGGATCTCGAGTGCCCCGTTGTTGATGAGGACGGTGGCGTCCCACAGCCCGTTCACCGATTGCGCGCTTGCCCGCGGCGGGGCCGCGATCATCGCGAGGACGACGAGGAAAAGGGCCGACAGCTTCATGGTCATGCACAGACTCCCTGAAATGCAAAAAGCCCGAAAGGTGTGAACCTCCCGGGCCTGCTCTCGAGCTGAACTGATCTCGCGCCTGACGTGTTCTTCTCTACAGGGGCACGAGTTCCGTGTGACGCAGCACGGGCAGGCCGGAGAGGTCTCCGGCCACGCAACACGAGCACCCGGAACAGCGGAACAGGTTCATGCCTGCACATTTATCGTCGAGAAGAGGGCCGGCTGTCAAATCGGACACCGGCCGGCGCGACCGGTGCGTTAGCATGAAGGTGTGCGCGCGTCCTTGCCGCCGGCCGCTCTCGCGTGCGCGATCGCGGCGGTCCTGGCGGCGCGCCTTCTCGCGCAGCCGCCGCCGGTCACGGACACCCGCCGCTTCCAGTCCGGCATCGAGATCACGAGCATCACCGCGACCGTTACCGATGGCGAGGGGCGCCCGGTCACGGGGTTGCTGCGCGACGCGTTCGAGGTGTACGAGGACGGCATCCTGCAGAGGATCACGCAGTTCACGCGCGAGCGGGTGCCGATCGGCCTCGGCGTGCTGCTCGACATCAGCGACAGCATGTACGGCAGGCGGATGGAGGACGCGCGTTCGGCGGTCGACACGCTCCTGTTCGAGCTGCTCGACCCGGCCGACGAATTCTTCCTCATGGCGTTCAATCACCGCCCCCGTCCGCTGACCGGCTGGACGCGCGAACAGGGCGACGTCCGCCACGCGCTCGCCGGGCTGCGGCCGTCGGGCGGCACCGCGATCTACGACGCCATCCTCGACGCGCTGCCGCTCGTCGCGACGCGCACGCGCCAGCGAGCGGCGATCCTGGTGATCTCGGACGGCGCCGACACGGCGAGCACCGCGACGCTGCGCGAGCTGCGCCCGGCGCTCCGGCGCAGCGACGCCTTCGTCTACGCAATCGCGATCGACTCGCCCGATCGCCAGCCGATCAACACGCGCGTCAACCCTGCGGCGCTGCGGGAGATCACCGCCCAGAGCGGCGGACGGACGGAGATCGTCGAGAGCTCGGCGCAGCTCGCCGGCGCCGCGGCAAGCATCGCCGAGGAGCTGAACAGCCAGTACGTGCTCGGCTACACGCCGCCGCGCGGCGCCGACGGCCAGTTCCACAGCCTCCGCGTCCGGATCGCCGGTTCGAACGACCGCGTGCGCGCGCGCCACGGCTACGTCGCCACCCCGCCGCGCAAGCCCAGCGCCTATTGACGGAGATCCTGATGCGACTCGTTCTGGCTGCTCTCATCCCGCTGCTGCTGACGCCGCCGTCGATCCAGATCGCGGTGCGATCGCGCTCGCTCCAGCCCGGCGAGCTCGTCGAGCTGTCGATCGTGCTGCCCGAGGCGTACGACCAGGTTCGCGTGCGCGCGTTCGACCGCGACGTGGCCGTCTACCCTGATGGCGCGCGCGCGTGGCGCGCGCTGATCGGCGTCGATCTCGACGTCAAGCCCGGCACGTACCGGGTGACCGTGGAGGCCGGCGCCGGTCCCACCCGCGTCCACGCCACGCGCGATCTGGCGATCACGCCGCGCATCTTCCGCACGCGCCGGCTGACGGTGAACGAGGCGTTCGTGACGCCCCCTCCGTCGGAGCAGGCGCGGATCGAGCGCGAGGCGGCGCTCCTCGCCGGTGTCTGGCGGGCGCCCGAGGCCGAGCGGCTGTGGACCGATCCGTTCTTGCGCCCCGTCCCGCACGAAGCCAACAGCGCATTCGGGACCCGCAGCGTCTTCAACGGCAAGCCGCGCACCCCGCACAGCGGCGCCGACTTTCTGAGCCCGGCGGGCACGCCGATTCACGCGCCGAACGCCGGCCGCATCGCCGTGGCGCGCAACCTGTATTTTTCCGGGAACACCGTGATCGTCGACCACGGCCTGGGCCTGTTCTCGATGCTCGCGCACATGTCGGCGATCGACGTCCACGAGGGCGACCGGGTGAGCGCGGGCCAGACCCTCGGACTGGTCGGCGCCACGGGGCGGGTCACCGGCCCACATCTCCACTGGGCGGTGCGCGCCAACGGCGCGCGCGTGGATCCGCTGTCGCTGCTGGCGCTGCTGGGGAAACCCGAGCTTGCGTCTTCGCGTCCGTAGCGCGCAGCCCGGCCGCCGCGCACCCGCAGGGCCTTCCCGGTGATCGCGATCCGGTACGTGGTCGGATACGCCGACTGCGGCCGCTGACCACCGCCCTCACGCCAAGGCGACGCCGATTCCGTCAGAAGGCAACGACCATCATCAGCGGAAAGTGATCGGATCCGAACCGGCTCGGGAGCCGTGTGACGTGAGAGGGCGACACCGCTCCGCGCACGAACACATGGTCGAGTGTGGCGTGTGTGCCGATCGGGCCACGCCAGGTCGGGGCTCGGTCGGCGCTCGGCGTGGCGGGAAACGCATCCGTCAAGAATCGGACGGCGGCTTCATCGTCGCCCATCCACGTGTTGAAGTCACCCGCGAGTACCATGGCGCGGTCGCTGTCCGCATGGGCACCCGAGACGCCCAGCGCCGCGAGCAGCGCTGTCGCCTGACGTCGGCGCGCGGTGAACGGACCGCCGTGAAGCAGGGCGATCGCGGTGTCGAGATGGACGTTCACGAGATCGAGGTGCCAGGCCGCGCCGCGACTGGTTCGTCCTTCGACCGCGGCCGCCACCACCACCCGGCGCTGCCGTTCGAGCGGCAGCTCCACGAGACGTGGTTCCAGCAACGGCAGCGTGGAAAGAATGGCGTTCCCACGATCTTCGGCGCGCTGGTCTCCCTGGCCGCGTGCAGGCTCGCCGTTGCGCATCGAGGGCGCATACAACACGGAGAACCCCTCGTCTGCAAAACGACGAACGTCGGCGTTTTTCGAATCGCGATGCGAGACGATCGGCCGCGGCGCCGGATAACCACGCAGAATCCGCGGCGGCACGGCGCTGTCGCGCCGCGTGGCTTCCTGCAGCAGGATCACGAACTGGTCGATTGGCTCCCCGCCGGTGAACTCGCCGAGCCGAAGCCTTCGGATCAGCTCGTCCGCGTCGCCGCCTCCCTCATGGATATTCCACGAGACGATCGCCAGCCGATCGAGTGGCTCGCTGGCCGCCGCCGCCGGCGTCGGCTGGAAAAACACAGGGCCGACAGTCTCGCACCATCGAGCCAGTTGCATGCGGTCGTTCGGGTCGGGCGTCTCGATCCACGTGGGAGGCGGCGCCCCGGCAGGCAGCAGCTGTCGACACGGCATGTCCAGATGGCGTGAGCCGTCAGCATCGGGAAGAGACTGTCGGGCGTAACCGGAGGCCGTCAGCCAACCGGCAACGACCAAGGCGCATAGGGCTCGCAATGGAATCCGCTCCTGGATCCGTATGTGCCAATCGCGTGCCAGCATCGAAGGAGCCAACTCGGCAACCCGGCTACACGCGGACGAGCACGGCCGCGGCGGGCTGACCGGTCGCCTGCGCAATGGCCGTCGCGTAGAGCGCCACCTGCCGCCGGTATCGATCCTCCCCGCTCGCCGCGATCTCGCGGTCGGTCTTGTAATCGACGACGGTCCACGTTCCGCTCTCCTCGAACGCCAGATCGACGACGCCTTCGATCACGGTTCCTTCCGGCAGCAGGCAGGTGATCGGCGTCTCGCGCCGGCACGCGCCGCGCGCCTCGGCCGCGCGCGCGCGCGCGAGGAGATCGTGCGTCAGCAGGCGCTCGACCGCGTCGCACGCCGCCGCGATCTCGTCGGACGGGGCAGACAGAATACGGCCGTGCACGTCCGCAAGCGCGCCGATCGCGTCCCGGTCGGCATCGAGCGGCGCGGACGCCAGCATGGCATGCACGAGCTCGCCGAAGCGCGGGCCGCCTGAACGCTCAGGTCCACGGGCGTCGATCACCGCCACCTCGTCGTGAGGCGATGGGGGCGCAGCGCCGGCAGCAGGCGCCGACTCGTCGAACAGCCCGCGCTGCGCCGCCGGCTGCCGGGGCGCGACGCCGAACGCCGGCCAATCCGGCTGCTCGTCGCCCGCCGCCCATTCGGTCGCCGTCCTGACCGACACCGATGCCACCGATCCCTTCGCGATCGCGTCGGCGCGCTGTGTCTCCCATCGCGCGTACTCGCGGTGCCCCTCGGCGACGACGGCGTCAGGGACATCTTTCATGATCAGCGACTCGCGCCGCAGTCCAATGCCTGGCTCGACGCCGAGATCGAGGACGAACGGATCCCACCAGGTGACCGCATAGGGCGCATCGCCTGGCGCGAACGCGTGCTCACCGGGGCGCACCGTCATCGGCGACGACGGTTCGTCGTCGGGGCGCTTCCAGACCGAGTCGGTCTTGAACGGCGGCGAGCCGGGCGCGGGACCGGCCGCTTTCCGCGCCGTGCGATCGGGATAGATAGCCGGGTTGAGCGGGCTCGTCCAGCCGCCGTCCCATTCGACGTCGCCGACAGCCGGCACCACCAGCAGGTCGCGCGCGCGTGTCGCCGCGACGTAGGCGAGCCGGATGCCCTCCGCCTCGTCGCGCGCCACTTCGCGCGGCTCGTTGTTCGCGAGCTCGATCGGCGTCCAGCGCCCCAGACGCAGGTAGCAGGCGTTCTGCCGCCGATCGATCAGCCGATCCGCGCGATCGCTCCTCAGCTTCGCGGTGATGTCCGCGAGAATGACGACCGGAAACTCGAGGCCTTTCGCCTTGTGCACCGTCATCAGGCGCACGCCGTCGCTGCCCTCTTCGAGAATCGGCGCCTCGGCCGCCTGCCCGCGTTCCGCCTGCTCGTGGAGCGCCTCGACGAACCCGCGAAACGACATGCCGCCGTTCACCTCGTACTGTCGCGCGAGCTCGGCGACGTGCAACACGTTGGCGAGCGCCTGTTCGCCGGCCGGCCTCAGCACGAAGCCGACGTGCGCGCGCGTGGCGGTGAGCAGCTGCGTGATCGTCTCGGCCAGCGCCCGGTAGTTGCGCCGGCCGTGCAGCTGCCGCAGCAGCGCCAGCGCCTCGACAACCGGCTGGCATCCGGTCGCGAAGGTCTTCGGGATCCGGAAGGGATGCACCACCCCGTGCGCATGCCGGTACTCCATCAACGTCGCATCGTCGATGGCGAACAGCGCGCCCCGCAAGGTCGCGAACACCGACAGCTCGTCGTCGGGCCACTCGATCGCCGCGAGCGCGGCTCGGATGGTGTCGACTTCCTCGCGATCGTGAAATGACTTCCCCCCGACGAGCAGATGCGGCACGCCGCGGGCTTCGAGCGCGTCGACGTATGGCCGCGTCACGTCGTCGCCGAAATGCAGGAAGCGCCGGAAAAGGATGCACACGTGCCGCGGTTCAACCGCCACCGCGATCGGCAATTCGTCGCGGGTCGTGCGCTCGGTAATCGTCCATCCGCTCTCCGTGAGCAGCCAGTGCACGAACGCGCCGACGCCGTCGGGCAGGGACTTCTCGATCGCGTAGCCCGCGACGCGGCGCTGGCCGTACGGTTCCGGCACCGGCAAGGCGATGACCGACGGCTGCTCCGTCACGTCGGCGCGATAGGGAGACAACCCGACGTACTGCGCCTGCAGCGTGTCGCGATCGCCGGTCATCAGGGGAGCAAATGCCGCGTTGACCGCGCGCTGAATCGCCGGCGTGGAACGGAAGCTGGTGTGGAGGAACGCCCGTTTCGCGCCACGCTGCTCGAGCAGCTCGCACACCTCGCGGTACGTTTCGAGATCCGCACGCCGAAATCGGTAGATGGCCTGTTTGGGGTCACCGACGATGAACAGCTTGCCGGGGATCGGCGTGATGTTGCGCCAGTCGCGCTCGACGGGATCGGCGGCGCTGAGCAGCAGCAGGATTTCGGCCTGAAGCGGATCGGTGTCCTGAAACTCGTCGACGAAGAGGTGGGTGAAGCGGGCCTGAAACGCGCGGCGGACGCGCGGGTGCCCGACGAGCAGATCGCGGGCGCGCAGCAGCAGGTCGACGAAATCGAGGACGCCGGCGCCGCGCTTCAGCACCTCGTAGCCGCGGACGGCGCCGCGCAGCTCCTCGTGGAGCCGCGCCGCCAGGTCGCCGTCGGCCGCGCGCTGAAACGCGTCGAGCTCCGCGGTCAGGGTTTCGTAGGCGGCCCAGACGACATCCCGCGGCAGATCCTGACCGTACAGGCGATCGCGCCCCCGCCGCGCGCGGCGGAAATCCCGATTCTGCGCAAGATCAACGACGCGCGCTTCCCAGCCGTCGAGATCGGGCGCGTCGAACCGCTGCGCGTTGCGCACGTCCTGGCTCAATTCGCGGACGACGCGCGTGTCGTAGGCCAGCGGATCGCGCATCGACGTGGCGCGACCGGTCAGGTCCGCCAGCTCGTGCACCCGCGCGAGCGCGCGCGAAAGCTCGGCGTCACGGTCGAACGGATCGCGGCGCCAGGCGCCGTCGAAATCGCGCCACTCGGCCAGCTCGCGCCCCGCCCTCCGGATCCGGTCGATCGGCCCATCGTCGTGATCGCGGCCGTCGCGCGACCAGACGCTGCGCCGCAACGCGCGGCGCACGCCTTCCGGCGGGTTCTCGAGCTGCTCGCGCAGCCACGCGCGGAACGCCTCGTTGAAGATCCCTTCGGCACGCGGTTCGGTCAGCACCTCGAACAACGGATCGATGCACGCCTCGACCGGCCGCTCGCGCAGCAGATCGGCGCAGAACCCGTGGATGGTGCTGACGTGCGCTTCCTCGAGCCGCTGAATCGCGTCGGTCAGGTTGGCGTGTCGCGCCGGCTCCGGTGATCGCTGACGCAGACTCTCCAGATCCTTGCGGATGCGCAGCTTGAGCTCGCCCGCCGCCTTCTCCGTGAACGTGACGGCGACAATCTGCTCGATTGTCGCGCGGCCGGTGGCGAGCACGTTGAGAATCCGCGCGACGAGCTCGGTCGTCTTCCCCGTGCCCGCTGCCGCTTCGACGATGACCGTCGTGTCCAGGCCCTCGCGGATCAGGAGCCTGTCGGCGTGATCGGACAGCCGCCGGTTCACGGTTTCCTCCTCAGCTCGAGCAGGTCCGCGAGCGGTCCCTGCGCCTTGTAGCGGCTGATCCGGCGCTCGGCGGTCGGGCCGCACACGGGCGCGAAGTCGCACCACGTGCACGCCTTCTCCGCGGGGGCCGGCGCCAGAAAACCGGTGGCGATGGCGCGGTCGATGATTTCCAGAACCTCGACCCCCGTCCGGCGCGCCTGCGGCGACATCGGAATGCGGATGTCCCGATAGCCGCCCGCCGTCGTCGCGTAGTACAGCCGGCCTTCGGTGACCCGCCGGCCGGTCGCTTCCTCGAGGGCGAGCGAGTAAATCACCGGCTGCAGCACGGCGCCGCCGCCGACCATCAGGTGATCGGTGCCGCGATACCTGCCGGTCTTGTGATCGGTGACGCGTAATTCCTTGGTGACCGCATGCTCCTCGACCAGGTCGATGGACCCGTGGAGCTGAAAGCGTCCATCGATGACGACCGGCTCGCGCCGGCTCTCGGGGTCGCGCCCGACCGCGAGCGCGCCACCATCGCCGTACCCGAAGGCCCATTCGAAGCGCAGCGGCACCCATTCGCCGCCGGCGCGTGCGATCTCGTCGACCCACAGCCGCAGGTCGCGGCGGATCGCGTCGATCTCGTCGTGCCACACGCGATCGATCGCCGGCGCCAGCAGCTCGTACTGCTCGTCGGCGATCACCTTCACCACGGCGTCGAGCGCCGCCAGCGCGCGATCGCGGGTGGCGTCCGTCACCGGGAGCGCGTGCTCGCGCTGGAGCCGCCGGTAGAAAGCGGTCTGCACCGCGTGGAAGAGGCTGCCGCGCGTCAGCGGATCCAGCCGCTGCAGCGGCTCGAGATCGTCCGCGGGACGCAGGCGGTAGATCGCGCCCAGCAGGAACTGGTACGGACAGGTCGAGTACTTCTGAAGGGCGGACACGGAGTAGCGTCGTGCGCCAAGGCGCTGCGCCTCGAGGATCGGCTTGAGGCGATCGGTCGCCGAGATGATGCCGTCCCAGTGCGACCACGACTTTTGGGCGCGCATGAAACGTTCTCGGACCGAGCGCTGCAGGTGAGGATTCAGCTGCAGGATATAGTGCGCACGGCCCCGGGCACGGGAATCAGGCTCGTCCACGAGTCCGCGCAGCGTGGAGAGATCGTGCTCGAGCGCGTCGATCGATTCGTCGCGGTCGGCGGGCGCGGGCCATGCGAGCGTGGCCCGCGACACGCGCGCGGCCGCCTGCTGCAGCTCGTCGCCGCTCGGGACGCGTCCGGTCATCGCGCGCCAGATTTCCAACGCGTACAGTGAGGGCACGCGCGGACGCCCTTCGCCGATCTCCACCGTCGGAAACGACACGTAGAGCCGCGCCCCGGCCGCGCCGACCGCGAGTCTCAGTTGCAGCTTCTCGAGCTCGGCGCGCTCCGCGCGTCCGGGCAATCCTGCGCCGAGCCGCTCGCGCGATTCGTCCAGCAGCAGCGGATCCTCGCGCGGCTTCTGAGGAAACATCCGCTCGGCCAGCGCGGGAATGAAGACGACGTCGAAGCGGCGGCCGCGCAGCTGCGCGGGGCTCGCAATCAGAATGCGGCCGTAGCGGCGCGCGGGCGGCTCGGACTCGACGCTGAGGAGACGCGCGGCCAGCACACGCGATGCTTCGTCAAGCGTCACGGGGCCGACCGCGCCCATCGGCCGCAGGTCCGCGAGCACCCGCAGCACGCGATCCGGCTTCAGCAGGACGCGCGGCGCGAGGGCGCTGAACCGGTCCAGCCACGCCGCCCACGTCGCCTGCGCGGGCCACTCGGCGAGCGTTCGCATGATCGGCAGCGCGAACGCGGACAGCTGGTTGAGGTCCGCGATTTTCTGCGCGAGCTGATCGATCCGCGGCGACTCCGGCTCGGTGCGGGCGAGCTCGCGGCGCTGCAACTCGCACTCGTGCACCAGACCGTTCAGCCGTCGAGTCCAGCGGTCCCGACTGGCGACCACCCGCGATTGGGCGAGGAGCCGCTCCCATTTCCACGGCGCACGGAACGCCCGCCGCATCGGTGTATCCGGCGAGGGGGCCGCCGCCACGTCGACCGCCTCCTCGCGTTCCGATGCCTGCCGCTCCGCGCGTTCGCCGAGCGCCCCGAAGACTTCGTCGCTCGACATCGGAAACGCATCCAGAACGGCGGGTGCTTCGGGCACCTGCCCGAGCGATAGGTACTCCGCAAATCGGCTCGCGGCCAGATTGTCGAGCGCGCACGCCAGCAGCGCGAGGAACGCGCGGCCGGCCGGATGCGGGCGCCTGGTGCCGCGCTCGAAGTAGGCCGGCACGCCCGCGCGCTCGAGCGCGTGCTCGAGGAGGCCCGCGTACTGCTGCGGCGCGCGCAGAGCGATCGCCATCCTGTCGAACGCGATGCCGCGCCGCGCCTCGCGCAACACACGGCGGGCGATTTCCACCGACTCGCGCCCCTCCCCGGGCGCCGAGAACAGTTCCACCTCCTGAAGCGGATCCGCTGCCGGCGGCGCGGCGGCGGCGAACAGGTAGCGGGCCACGCGATCGAGGCCGGCCGGCTCGTCGCGGTCGAGCGACAGCGGCCGCGCCAGCGAAGACAACGCGTCCGCGGTCAGGAAGTCGCCGGCAGGAATGGTCGCCAGCGTGTCCGGCGCTTGCGCGATGAGAGCCTCGACGAACCCGCGCTCCGTCGCGTTCGTGATCGGCACGTCCAGCAGCAAAAGCCGGCACGCCGCGTACGGATGATCGTGGCCGTGCGCGCCGGCCGCCGCCTCCGTCGCCGTGCGCAGAAACGCCGCGCGATCGACCGCCGACGTCGACTGAAACTGGGCGTCGAATCGGTCGAAGAGATCCGCGAGATCGGCCCCGCCCTCGGGCAGCGCCCGCACGGCCTCGGCCGACACCGCTGCCAGCCCCAGTTCCTCGAGCGTGCGCGCCAGCGCGCGCGGAAAGCCGGGCGTGTTCGCGACCGGCGCAAAGTAGGTCAGCGTCTTGTCCTGATC
The DNA here is from genome assembly GCA_043783985.1 of Acidobacteriota bacterium. GTDB lineage: Bacteria > Acidobacteriota > Vicinamibacteria > Vicinamibacterales > CAVVIG01 > CAVQFC01. The sequence continues at coordinate 17,990 of JAYVYV010000194.1, forward strand.
GGCGTCGAACAGCGCGCGGGCGGCAACCGCCTGCACGCCGAGCGCGGTCGTGGGGGACAGCCGCGCCCGCGACAGCAGCGGCGCGGCCAGGCGCGCGGCCAGCTGCGTCAGGCTGAAGCGATAGAGCCCGAACGTCGCGCCGCGAGTCGCCGCGATCGCGCGGGCGAAGTCGTCCGCCGCGCCGCGCGACGCGGATACGATCAGTAATTCAGAAGCGGAGGGAGCGTCGAGGACGAAACGTTCCGCGGCGTCGAGCCGGGCCGCAGCGGATGTGGACGAAACGACGTGCAGCATCGGTCGTGCTCCTTCCGGACGCCATGCCGGACACCTGGGCAATCGGCAGCGCACGCTGCCGTGACGCGAACAGTATCACGGTCCCGCTGAACCCGGACGCGGCCTATTCCTCGTGCACCCGCGCGTGGTAGTACCCGCCGGCCTCATCGACGACGATCCGAGCGTCGAAGGCGTCGCTGAGACACGGCGCGGTCAGGACCTCGGCCTTCGCGCCATCGCGCGCGATGCGGCCGCGCCGGAGCAGGAGGACGCGCGCGATCTCCGGGATGATCTCGTCCACGTGGTGGGTGACGAGCAGAATCGTCGTGCCCTGCCGGGCCACGTCGCGGACGCGCTCCATGAAGTGGTGGCGCGAGACCAGATCGAGGCCGCGCGTCGGCTCGTCGAGCACCAGCGCGGCGGGATGGTGAACCAGCGCCCGCGCGATCAGCACGCGCCGCGCTTCCCCGGTGGACATCGTGTCGAGCGTCGCGCGCGCCAGCCGGGCGGCGTCGACGCGCTCGAGCGCGTCCATCGCCTGACGGCGCATCGCCTCCGTGACGCGCTGATGTCCGAAGACGCCATACGTCGCGAAGAAGCCGGAGACAACGGCGTCGAGGCCGGTCAGCACGCCGTTCGAGTTGCCGTGCACGAAGCGGTCGTGGAGATCGGCGGACACAATCCCGAGCCGCGATCGGAGCGCGAACACGTCCCAGCGATCCTGACCGAACACGCGAATCGGCGACGCGTCGGCGTCGCCGGCGAGAGGATATTGCTGCAGCGTCAGCAGCTTGATGAACGTGGACTTCCCAGCGCCGTTCGGGCCGAGGATCGCGGTGTGCTCCCCGACCGGGATCGACAGCGTGAGGCGATCGAGCACCCGCGTCTCCCCGAGCACCACCGACGCGTCGTTCAGTTCGAGGAGAAACGGGAGCCCTGAGCCCTCGGCCGTGAGCCCTACCGGATTCGCCATCCGTTGACCGGACCGCCGTGGAAGAACGCGGACGGCGTCATCACGCCGTCCTTCTTGAACACCTGGCCATCCTTCATCACGAACTGCACGTTCTTCAGCGCCTCCACGTCGTCGAGCGGGTTGCCCGGCACGGCGATCAGATCGGCGAAGAACCCCGCCTTGATCGGGCCGCGCGTGTTCTCGGTCTCGCTGACCTTGTAGCCGCCGATCGTCATCGCGCGGAGGATGTCGGCGTTGGGGATCCCGGCGTCCTTCCAGGTCTTGAGGAACTCCATGCAGACTTCGCCGCGCGTCTTGCCGGCCACGTAGTAGTCGGCGTCGGTGGAAAAGGTCAGCGGTACTTTCTTCGCGTACGCATCCTTCAGGCTCGCGACGGTGCGCTGATAGGCCTGCGGCGACACCGGATGGCCGGCCAGCGTGTCCGGCGTATCCGTGCCCGCGCGAAAGATGCCTTTCTGCGCCATCAGCGCGTGCATCTCTTCGTTCAGCCCGGTGGAATGGGCGATCGACCAGATGCCGGCTTCGATCGCGTTGCGCGCGCCGTTCACCGTCTGCACGTGCCCTTCGACCTTCATGCCGGCCTTCGCGGCCTCGCGGATGACGAGCCGGATCTCGTCCGCGGTGTAGCCGAACGGCTTGCAGTCGACGCAGATCTTGATCACCTTCGCGCCGAACAGCACGTTCTGCCGGACCGCCTTGACGATCTCGTCCGGCGTGTCGGCGTCGAGATACTCGGGATAGACGATGTGGTGCTGCTGCGCCATCTCGGGCGTCGGAAAGAACTGGCCGCCCATCCCGCCGATGATGATCCCGGAGTTGATGATCGTCGGCCCCGGGATCCACCCCTGCTCGATGGCCTGACGCAGCGCCGTGTCGGCGTACAACCCGTTGTTGCCCATGTCGCGGACGATCGTGAACCCCGACGCGAGCATCTGGATGCCGTTGGACGCCGCCTGAATCGCGCGCAGCGCCGTCGATTCCTGCACGTAGGTGTAGTAGTAGATGTTGCTCTCGGGATCCGGCTTGTAGGTGAGCGCGAGATGGTTGTGCGCCTCGACAAGCCCCGGCATGACGGTCATGCGCGACAGATCGATCACCTGCGCGCCGGCGGGGATCGCCACGTTCGGCCCGACCTCGCGGATCTTGGTGCCGTCGACGAGGATGATCTGGTTGGTGAGGATGCGGCCGGCTTCGGGATCGAGCAGGCGCCCGGCGCGAATCGCGGTGACGGCCGGAGGCGGCGCCGGCGTTTGCGCCGCGATCGTCGCCGCTGCGAGCAGCGCGACGGGGAGCGCGACAAGGATCGGCGTGCAGCCATTCCGGCGAGCGTGAAGCTTCAGCATGGCGCTGACGCTACCCGGAGGCGGCGGCTTTTGCAAGCCATGGCTCCGGATTCACCGGGCCGGTCGGCTCATCGCTCGTCGTCGTCATGCGGCACGACCACGGTCGTCGTGCGAACGGTCTGATTCCCGGACGCGTCAGTACAGGTCACCGTGATGGTGTAGATGCGGTCCCTGCCGTCATTTCGTTTCGCGCGCAGCCGCACGTGGTGCGCGTCGACGACCAGGACGTCGGGCCGCGGAGCGCGATCGCGGTCCTCGCCGCGGTCATCGTCGCGGTCGCGGTCGCGCTTCGGCGGCTGGTTGCTGGTGACGGTCAGGACGCACGACGAGGCGCCACAGTTGTCGGCGGCGTCGTAATTCACCGTGACGTCGACGAGCACGTCGTGGTCTCTCGGCCGGAGCGTTGCCGGAACAGCCTTCATTCCGCTGACCGCCGGCGGTTCCCTGTCCACGACCGTCGCCGAGGTCGTGCAGACGGCGTCATTGCCCGCCGCATCGGTCGCACGGCCGTTCACGATCGTCGTGCCCAGCGCGAACGACGCGCCGGGCGCGATGTCGGTGGACACCGTTGTCGGGTTGGAACAACGGTCGCTGGCGGTCGGCGGCGGGAGGATTGCGGGGGCCGAGCACGCGCCTGGCGCGGTGTTCAGCACGACGGGCGCCGGGCAGACGATCGACGGCGGCGTGCGATCCAATACCAAGACGCTGGCGGTCGCCTGACCGAACGCGCCTTTCGGATCGGTCGCGGTCAGGAGCACGGAGGTCGTCCCAAGCGGATACGGCGACGGCGGCGCCTGCAGGAGCGTCAACGGATCGCCATCGGCGTCCGACGAGCCGTTGTCAATCGACGCTGCGGCCACGCACAGGTCGTTCGCCGCGAGGGTCGCATTGCTCGCGCGCGCGACCGGCGCGTGGTTCGGCGGATCGCACGCACCGAGGCACGCGCCAGCCACCGTCATCGTATACAAGCTGTTGGACGGAGCGGCGAGGATCGGTACATCGTGGACGTCCACCGCGAACTGGCTCCTGCCAGCCGGCAGGTCGAACGAATACGTCAGCGGGCCGACTGACGAGGCGCCCGCGTCCGCCTTGTAGTTCTGCGCGACGGCCGCCGGGTTGAACGTCGGCGCGTATGCGGCGCTGAACATGTTGCGCGAGTTCGGTCCGCTGAAGGTGACCGAGGCGCACGACGCGCTGCTGTTCGGACATGTCGTGAACTGGTACGACTCGAAGCGTCGAAGCGCGGCATCGATCGGATTGGGCGCGGTGCCGCTGTTGATCGTTTTTTGCGCGCCGCAGGCGCTGACGACGCCGTCGCGAGACAGGCGTCCGACCTGCAGCCCGGCCGTGGTGACAACGCCCGCCGACGCCGCGGGCGCCGTGCCGTCCAGCGCCCGCGTGACGCTGTAGCTCGACACGCCGATCGGCAGCACGAAGGCCTGCGAAAGCGGCGCGCCGCCGCCGCCGTAGGTCGCGTTCAGCACGAAGGTCGCGGCCCCGGGACATCCGAAGTCGCTCGCCGCCATGAAGAGCAGCCCGCCAGTGTTGGGCGCGGACGCCGACGGCGCCAGATCCGGATAGTCCACCGCGTTGGGCCGGGCGATCGCAATGCCGGCGGTGGGCGACGCCAGCGCCGCGGAAATCGCCGTCGCCGGTACGACGCCGTAGTTCTTGAGCGTCACCGTGAACATGGCGCCTTCGCCCGCTTCCGGAATCCCGTTGCCGTTTCCCGGATGATCCGACGCGATGATGCTGTCGACGGCGAGGAAGGCCGCGCCGCTGGCGCCGGTCGCGCGGACCGCGTCGAGCGCCATGACGATACCGGCGCCCGAATCGCGATCAACGCCGGGCGCTGCGATGTCGATCGCGGTGCTGCGCAGGATCGCCCGGATGTCGGCGGACGCCAGACTCGGATTGGCCGACTTGACCAGCGCGGCAATCGCGGCAGCGTGCGGCGCAGCCGCCGACGTGCCGAAGAACGGGTTCGGAAAGCCGCCGACGCCGGTGACGCTCACGCCATCACCCGCCGTGATGTCGGGTTTCTGGCGCACGATGCCGCCGGTCGCGGAGACGTTGCCAGGCGTGTACGCCGTGCCGTCGCCGCGATAGAAGACGCGTCGCGGGCCATCCGAGCTGAACGTCTCCACGGTGTTGCCGGCATTGAACGGTCCCGGAAACGCGGCCGGCGCCGCGGTCGCGGCGACGCCCAGGGCCGCCGCGGCGGAATTGTGGCCGTGCGTCTGACCGGCCGTGGCGATCGACAATCGCCCGCGATTGGTATTGAGATGCAGGAACCGGCCGGCGCCGGAAAACTTGACGACGACGAGCCGTGAGCCCGCCGGTCCCGACGTCACCTGCTCGTACGGATCCTGCGTGCCGGTCTGCGAGTTGACGGACGCGGCCAGCACGGTCGTGCCGGCGGCGTCGAGGCGGAAGAGGTCGTAGTCGTTCGCCGACGCGCCGAGCGGATCCGACCAGGACAAGTTGTTGGTGGTGCCGGCGGCGGTCAGGACGTCGAATGTCTGCGTCCCGAACGTGTGCACGCGCGCGCCCTCGCCCTCGATCGCCAGGATCGGTGCCTTCACCGCTCCACCATCGGCGAAGTCGCCTTCCCAGACGCCCGACGTGCCGCCGTCCAGGTTTCCGGAGTTCCCGGCCGATGACAGATAGAGCGCGCCGTCGGCCGTCACGTCGTTCACCGCCTGGATCACGACGCCGGCGTTGCGGTTCGTGGGCCTCGGTTGCCCGTCCTGGAACGGCGTCTCGACGAAATAGAAGACGTCGTCCACGATGATGTCGCAGCCGGCCGCGCGTAACGCGCGGATGTTGTCGGCGAAGCTCGTGATGCTGACGAACGCGCTGGCGAAGTACAGCTGCGCGCCGGGCGCCAGGTCGTGGACGATCTCCAGCATCGCGGTTCCCTCGTCGCACGTGCGCGCCGCGGCGCAGGGACTGGCCGGTCCGATCACCGTCACCTGGCCGAGATCGCCCGCGGCCTGGCTGGCGGCGAGGTTGCGCACGCCGTCGGACAGCACGCCGATTTTCACGCCGGCGCCGTCGGTGTGATACACGCCGCGCGCCGCGAAGGCGAGGTGCGTGAGGTCGCCTTCCGAGCTCCTGCTGCCCTGCCCGGTCGGGGGCACGAAGTTCGGCGCCGCCTCCTGGCCCGAGACAGTCGCCTGCTGCATCGGCTGGATGAACAGCACGTCGGGGTCGGCGGCGAGCGCCTCGAGCTGATCGACCTCCAGGTGCGCGCGAACATCCGATCCGTCGGTCGAGGCGAACTCGACTTCGATGCCGGCCGCAGGCAACCGCGACGCGAGGTCGCTGCCGGCGCGCGCGCGCACGTCCACGACCAGGTGGCCGTCGTCGGCGTACGACAGATCGGTCTCCACCGCCCAGATGCCGTTGGCCACCGGTTGTCCGCTTTCCATCTTCCGCTCGTAAATCAGCTGCGAGTCGATCTTCTGCTGTGTCGGCGTTCGCGCCTGCTTCTCCTCGAGCAGCGCCGCAATCTGCGCCAGCGCCTCCGGCGAGATGTCGGAGACGAGCGGGTCCTGCGGCGGCTGCGCTGCCGCCCGGAGTTGCCCGCCGCTGGAGAACAGGGCCAGGACGAGGATGACGGGGAGGACGAGAGTGCGACCCGGGGTCAATGGATGCCTCGAAGGGGATGCCGTACGGTGACGGCCTCGGCCGCCGGCCCGATGAAGCGGACGGCCGGTTCGGCGGCAAGTCGTTCGAGATCGAGGAGCGGCATGCGCGCGAGAATCGACTGGTCCCGGGCGGACACCGAAAGCACGGCGCCGCCCAAGCGGCGGATTGTTTTCTGGAGCCCGGTCGTCACCGGCGCACGCACGTCGACGAGCGCACGGCGATGTCCGTCAATCTTCACACCGGTCGGTCCGGGCGGCACGCCTTTGCGATCCGCCTCGCCGCGGAGCCGGTAGATTTCGTACAGGAGCTGTGAGTCGATCTTCTGCTGGGCGGGCGTGCGGCTTGTTTTTTCACCGGCGGCCGGGGGCGCCACCTGCCGCCTGGAGGAAAACCGCCCGTCGTCCGGGACGTCGTGGAGCGCGGAATCGCCGTTGCGGACGTGCGTATTCGCCGCGTCGCGCTCTTGAACGCCGCGGACAGCGATCGTGGGCCAGCAAAGGGCGGCGGCGGCCGTCCACACAAGACGCGTGCGGCGCATGGAGTCTCCTAAACCTCAAGACTCGTTATACCAGAGCTGGCGTTCAGCGACCGCGGATTCGCGATATATATTTTAGGGCTGCAACATATTCTTCAAGGCTGGGGAGTCGTTGTCACCCCTCCGGAAGACTTCCGCATGTATTGGTTGAAAAAAGTCATCATATACAGCTGTGTACGAATAAAGTTCGACGGTTTGGACCCGGTACCGTGGTACTCCTCGTTGAACTGCACGAGCTTGACCGGGACTCCCTTCATCTTCAATGCGGCGTAGTACTCCTCGGTCTGCGGCATCGGCGTGCGTCGATCCAGGACCCCCGTCATGAGCAGCGTCGGCGTCGTCACTTTGCCGACCGTCATCAGCGAGGAGTGCGCCAGCCAGTCGGACGGATCTTCCCAGAACGGCTTCTTGAAGAAGCTGTAGGTGAAGAGCGGGATGTCGGTATGCCCCGCCATGCTGATCCAGTCGGTCACCGGGCAGCGCACGGCCGCCGCGGCAAAGCGATCGGTCTTGCCGATCACCCAGCTCGAGAGCACGCCGCCGCCGCTGCACCCGGACACGTACATCCGCGACGTGTCGATGTAGCCCCTGCCGACCACCGTGTCGACGCCGGCCATCAGGTCGTCGTAGTCGGGACCGGGATAGTTGTGGTCGATGCCGTTGATGAAGTCGCTCCCGTATCCCGTGCTGCCGCGCGGGTTCGTCACGAGCACCACGAAGCCGTTCGCGGCGAAATTCTGGAACATGTAGTTGAAGCCGACGTTGTAGTTGCCGAACGGCCCGCCGTGGATCTCGAGGATCAGCGGATACTTCTTCGACGGGTCGAACGACGGCGGCTTCACGATCCAGCCCTGCACGTTCGCGTTGCCCGACGAGGTGTAGTTGACCTCTTCGACCTTCGCGAGCTGCTTGCCCTGCAGCACGTCGCCGTTGACGTCGGTCAGCTTCACGACCTGACCCGGCGCCTTCAGGTTGACGCGGACGATGTCCTGCGGATGATCGACGTCCGCCGACGTCCCGGCGGCGACGAGATCCTTCGACATCGAGTCGAACGTCATCATGTGCTTGCCGATCGTGACCGGCTTGACGCCGCCGACGATCGAGGCGAGCTGCACGTTGCGCGTGCCGTGGTCGTCGGCGTCGAAGTACACGCCGCTGCCGTCAGGCGCCCAGCGCATGTTGATCGGATCGCGATCGAAGTCGCCGCTGATCTTCCGCATGTCGGCGCTGCCGCCGGCGGCGAACGGAATCACGAACAGGTCACTGACCGTGTGCGAATGCCCGGTTGTCGGATGCCCGGTGAATGCGACCGTCCTGCCGTCCGGCGACACCACCGGCCGACCCCACGATCCGGCTTTCGTGACCAGATCGCGGATCGCGCCGGTCGCGACGTCCACGACGACCAGCTGCGACGATTCGTACTGCATGTCCGCCTCGGGTGAGCGGTTGGCATCGACCACGATCGACCTGCTGTCCGGCGTCCAGTCGATCGACGCGGCGCCGCGCAGCTCGCCCGCGCCGACGCTCCACTTGCCCGCCGTCAGCTGACGCGGGGTTCCACCGTCGGCCGGCACGACGAACAGATGGGCGAAGCCGTCTTCGAGGTAGCCCACCTGATCCTGACGGTAGTGAATCGTGGAGACGACGCGCGGTGCGGGCGTCCATTTGGCCCCCTTCGGCTCCTCCGGCATGCTGATCGACCACTTCTCCTGCTCGGGCACGAACATCGAGAAGGCGATCGACTTGCCGTCGGGCGACCAGCGGGCGCCGCGCGGTGCTTCGCCGATGTGCGTGATCTGCGTGGACGGGCCGTCCGTGTCGATCCAGCGGACGAAGAGCTGCGCTCCCTTCGGCTCGCCTTCCGCCTGGTACAGCAGCCGCTTGCCGTCCGGCGACCAGCGGGGCGCGCCGCCCTTGGTCAGGAACCGGTGCTGCGATCCGTCGGCGTCGAGGATCCACAGCTCCGAGTCCCATTTGTCCTCGAGCGTGTTCACATGCTGGCGCGTGTAGACGATGCGCAATCCGTCCGGAGAAATTTGCGCGTCGCTCACCCGCTCCCAGTCGAGGTAGTGCTCGGTGGTGAGCAGCGTGGTGGATCGGGTTTCCTGCGCGCCGAGCGCGGCTCCTCCGAGCGCGGCGACGCCGAGGGCGACGATGAATCGCTTCATGGTGTTCCTACCTCTGCGCCTGCGACGACCGGGTGGCCGCCGTCTTCGACATGGCCTGAACTGCCGCGCGGCGATTCGGCATCCGCTGGAGCGACTGCTGGTACTGCGCCGCCGCCTCCTGGCCGCGGCCCAGTTCGGTGAGCAGATCGCCGTACAGCTCGAACGACGGCTTGATCGGCTCGGGCGGGCCCGATGGCGCGTCGAGCGTCAGCTCGATGACGGTCGCTTCCTTCAGCAACCGCTCGGCCGTGGCGGTGTCCTTCTGCGCCGACGCGATGGCCGCGCCGACTTCCCGCTCCATGATCGCGAACGGCTTCGCGCGGTAGGCGTTCGAGCCGGTCTCGGCCTGCGTCCGCATCGCCTTCAGCTTGTCGAGCGCGACGTTGGCGGTCGCGAGATCGCCGAGCTTTGCCGCGCTCAGCCCGGCGGCGAGCAGGTAGGCCGCGCTGCCGTCATAACCGGGCGCGCCGCCGTCCTTCACCGCGCCGGCCGGCAGCGCCAGCTTTTCCCAACGCGCGGTTTCGACCACCTGGCGCGCCTTCATCGCCGCGTAGCCGTCGCGGATATTGACGGCGGTCTCCTTGTCGGCCACCGCCTTCGCCTGATCGACGCATTTCTGCGCCTCGTCGAACTTGCCTTCCTGGAGATACGCATACTGCAGCCACCCCAGCGTGTGGAAGTCCTCACGCCCGCGCGGCAGGTTTTTCGCCTCGGCGAGGTCGACCGCCGCCTTGTACGCGACGACGTTGGAGGCCACGACGTCGTCCCACATCCCCAGCTGCACGAAGATGTGCGACGGCATGTGGAGCGCGTGTGCGGCCGACGGCGCGATCTTCGAGTACTCGCGCGCGGCGGTGAGGCTGAGGATCGCGTGGTCGGGATCGTCGAAGGCGTGGATGATGTAGTGCGCCGCGCCCGGGTGCTTCGGGTTCCGCTGGAAGACGCCCTGCGCGATCGCGGCGGCCTGCATGGCGTTACGCGTGTTGGACACGCCGGGCCGTCCGGTGCCGAGCAGCGCCAGCGAGTAAAGGATCGCGATCTCGTCGTCGGCCGGGTGCTTGGCGTGCAGGGTCTTCAGGGCATCGGCGTACGCGAGGTCCCGGGCGAGCTTGTCGCCCGCGCCAAAGAGCACCTCGGCCGAGTCCATCAGCTCGCGCTCCTTGCCGGCCGGCGCCTTTGCCGCGCGCGCGGCGGCGGTGGGCGCCAGCCGGTCGAGCACCTTGCGTGCGGCGGGCAGGTCCTGCTGCGCCCAGAGCGGGTGGTTGAAGCTCATCGCCTCGCCCCAGTAGGCGAGCGCGAACGCCGGGTCGGCCTTCTGCGCCTCGCGGAAAGCTTCACCCGCAATGTCGAATTCGAAGTTGTAGAGCGCCTTCACTCCGGTGAGAAACGGCGCCTGCGCGGCTGGCCTGGCGGATGTCGGGAAGCTGATCGAGCCGAGCTCCACGGTTTTCTTCGGCCGCTGCGCTTCGGCGCTCGCGCCGAACATCCCCGCCACCAGCAGACCGACGACAAGCGAATGATTCCGGATGTTCATCAGATACCTCCCACGGCAGCGCCATTCTAGCTCCGCTGGGCCCGGTGTAGACTGCGGAAATGACGGCCACGATCAGGGACGCCACCGGGGCGGATGTGGACGCCATCTGCACGATCCACAATCAGGGCATCGCCGACCGGATGGCCACCCTCGATACGACGCTTCGGACGGCGGACGACACGCGGGCCTGGCTCGCCGACCGCGGACCGCGTCATCCCGTCATCGTGGCGGAGGTGGACGGCGCCATCGTCGGCTGGGGCAGCCTGAACCGGTTCAACCCGCGGCCGGTCTACGATTTCGTCGCCGACTTCTCGGTCTACGTCGAACGCGCGCGGCGGGGACAGGGGATCGGCCGGCAGCTGCTCGACCAGTTGATGACTCGGGCGCGCGCCGTGGGGTACCACAAGATGGTGCTCGCGGCGATGGCGCTCAACGACGCGGGGCTCGCGCTCTACACGCGCGCGGGATTCTCACGCGTCGGGATCTACCGCGAGCAGGGGCAGCTCGAGGGGCGGTGGGTCGACGTCGTGATCATGGAGAAACTGCTCTAGATCTCGAGTTGGATCCCGATTTCCACCACGCGATCGGCCGGGATGTGGAAGAAATTGGTGGCGCGCCGCGCGTTGCGCGACAGGAAAATGAAGATCGCATCGCGCCACCGCGACATCCCGATCTGCCCGTTCGCCAGCAGCGTGAGGTCGGCGAGGTAGTACGTCGTATCCTCGCCGCCCCATTTCAGCCCCTTCTCGCGAGCCAGCGTCAGCGCCATCGGCACGTCAGGCGACTCCATGAAGCCGAACCGCGCGATCACCCGGTAGAACCCGCCGCCGAGCGGCAGCACGTTGATGGGCTCGCCCTCGCTGATGGTCGGCGTGTTGAGCATCGAGACCGTCAGCAGCACGATCTGCTCGTGCAGCACCTTGTTGTGCTTCAGGTGGTGCACGAGGATGGGCGGCGCGCCTTCGGGGCGCGCGGTCATGAACACCGCGGTGCCGGGCACACGCACGGGGGGCGTCGTCGCCAGCCGTTTGAAGAACGCGTCGAGCGACACTTCCGTGGCGTTCAGCCGCTCCACCACCAGTTCGCGTCCGCGCTTCCAGGTGGACATCACGCCGTAGACGAGCGCCGCGACGACGAGCGGGAACCATCCACCGTGCTGGATCTTCAGGACGTTCGCGCCCAGGAAGACGAGGTCGAGCGAGAGGAAGGCCGCGGTGATCAGGCCGGCGCGCCAGAGGCTCCAGCGCCACAGCTCGCGCGCGACGACGAACGCCAGCAGCGTCGTGATGATCATCGTCAAGGTCACCGCCATGCCGTACGCGGCGGCAAGGTTCGTCGACGAGCGGAAGCCGAACACGAGGCCGACCGTCGCCACCATCAGCATCCAGTTGATCTCGGGGATGTAGACCTGCCCCATCTCGTGCTCCGAGGTGTGCCGGATGTCGAACCGCGGCGAGTAGCCCAGCTGAATGGCCTGCTGCGTCATCGAGAAGGCGCCGGAAATGATCGCCTGCGACGCGATGACCGTCGCCAGCGTCGAGATCACGACGAGCGGGTAGAGGCCCCAAACAGGCGCCAGGTGAAAGAACGGGTTGACGCGCGTCTCCGGGTTGGCCAGCAGCAGCGCGCCCTGACCGAAGTAGTTCACGACGAGCGTCGGCAGCACGAGCGCGAACCAGGCGGTCCGGATCGGATCGCGGCCGAAGTGGCCCATGTCCGCGTAGAGCGCTTCGGCGCCGGTGATCGCGAGGAAGACGGAGCCCAGCGTCAGCAGCGACCCGAACCGGTGGGCCGCGAAGAATTCGTAGGCGTACCACGGGTTCACGGCGGAGAGGATGCCGGGGTTCTTCAGGATGGGCGGCAGGCCGAGGATCGCGATGAGGACGAACCAGACGATCATGATCGGGCCGAACACCTTGCCGATGCCGCTCGTGCCGCGATGCTGTATCAGGAACAGCGCGATCAGAATCACGACGGTGAGCGGCACGATGAACGGCTCGAACGCATGGGTCGCGACGCTCACGCCCTCCACGGCGCTCAACACGGAGATGGCCGGCGTGATCATGCCGTCGCCATACAGCAACGCCGCGCCGAAGAGACCGATGGCGATGAGCGTCCGGCGGTACGCGCCGGCCGTCCGGCCGCGGACCAGCGCGACCAGCGCGAGGATCCCGCCTTCCCCTTCGTTGTCGGCGCGCATGACGAACAGCACGTATTTCACGGAGACCGTGATGACGAGCGACCAGACGACGAGCGAGAGCACGCCGTAGACGTTGGCGGCGGTGACGGGAATCGCATGCACGCCGTCGAAGCATTCGCGCAGAGCGTACAGCGGGCTGGTGCCGATGTCGCCGAACACGACGCCGAGGGCCGAGAGGATGAGGACGCCGGTGCGGGAACGATGGCGGGCAGGCACGCCCATATAGTTTCTTATAAAACGCGTCCAAATCCCCGTGCTACCATCGGGCCG